>JALSVQ010000037.1 GCA_027073495.1 Flavobacteriaceae bacterium
TTCTAATAGTAATTATTATTTTATTTGAAAATGAAATAGGTATTTTATAACCATCCATAATCCCCATTTTAACTAAAGATTGTTGACAAATCCCTTCTGGATAAGACATTATTTTTGTTAAAAAATCTTTTTTGGATTGATTTTCTAAACCCCAAACTTCTACAAATTCATATTTTTTTTCAATTTCAGATAGTTCTTGACTAAATATAGTAACACTTTGTATTAAAATTAAAATTGTCAAATATATTTTATTCATTCTGTTTTCATTCTGTATATGTTGTACAACGACTACAGTATGAGCAGTAATGGTTTAAAAAGCTCTTACTTCGTGTTGTAAAAGTAGCACATTTTTTTGAATTTTACAAATTCAAAAAAATATTAAGGTATAAATTTGAAAAATTTTGCGGACATCCTTTTACAAAACCAACTTTAAGTTAAACAATTAGCCATTATTGATTATACTGATTGTTGTGCGTAGTGTTTTATAGATTTACTTTTATGTCAATTTTTTCTTTTATAGTTATTAATTCTTTTAGATGTTTATTATCTATACTATAATATTCTTCATATTGCTTTTCTATATCTTTAGCATAATTTATACAATTAAATTCAATTTCATTTATTTTTTTTCTAATACTTGAAGATTTTTCTACTAATTTTAGACAAATAGATTTTTCGTAACCTATTGTATTTCTTAATATCATTGCTTGTTTTATAAATGGAAGTAAATGATTATCTGAAATTTCTCTAAAGTCAGAAGGTATTCCATTAGTATCACATTTTTTTAAATATTTATGGTATTCCCTAATGAAATTATCTACTAATATCACCCATTTTTTATTCATATAGTCTGCTGGAAAATCAATTCTGTATTTATCACCTAATCTTGAAGCAAGTGTCACTACATTATCAATTTCATAACCAATTTTCCGATGAACCTTTACTTTAAAAGTAATTTGAGATTTGTACTTAGATCTAAGATCAATTATACTTTCAGAATAAAAATCAAAAATACTGTAAATACTTAAAAATAACTTTTCCCATTTTTTTTTATCAGAAAAATTCATTCTTATTGCTTTATATGTTGTTAAAGGATCCATATCAATTATTCGAGAAAAATTATTATTCACAATAAAATACATTACATTCATTTTAGAAGGATTTTCTTTTTCTTTTTCATAAAACTCTTTAAATATATCTCCTTGAGCAATGATGTCATCAACTGTCGAATTGAAGTAACTCACAAGTAATTTTAATTTATCAAGAAGTTTTTGCTTGTTTTCGTGTTGTTCATTCTTTTTTTCTTGTAATATCTGCTGTCGTTGCTCTAAAAGTCCATAAAGTACAAAAAGAATAGACAGAAAGGATAAAATTCCACCTATTAAAGTCCCATATGCAGATATAATATTGTTTTTATTCTTAAAATCAATATCAAAAAAAGACCAATTTGGTGTTTCTATAATAACATCAATAGTAAAAATTATTATTATAATTATTATAGTAATTGTTAACCCAATTAGTATATTTTTATATTTATTTATTTTGTTCATTTATTGAATTCAGGTTTCAATTTTTTCATTACGCACAACGGTTTAAATATGGTGCGTTTGGCATTTCAACGCTCCAAATTTTCGGGTTTGTACTATGTTTATTTATTGCTATCATCTTTGGGTTTAGCACTATCTGCCAAATGCACTATATTTTTTGTTAGCAACTGGCTAATCTATTCAGCAACATATTTCGCAGATTTTTCCGCAAATATTTTCCATTTTTCATTATAATCAAATGGAACTTGAACCCATTCTTTCATTGGTCTATTTTTTCCAGAAGGGTCAAATAATTCAGAGCCATCCAAACTTAACGCCTCTGAATGATATTCACCATTCAATTTGAAAACCATACAATTCCTAAAAAAACATACAAATGCTTTTTTCCCTATTTTAAAACAAGGTTTACCAAACATTTGGCTCTTTACCGCATCTCTATAGCTATTGTTAGCTTTTAGTGCTTTTTGTCTGCTTATATTTCATTCCTTTTTTTTAGTTCCGTAATTTATATTTTTCGTTTGTGAGTAAATTCCACCGTTTCCGATTCCGCAAACTTGCATAAATTCCGATGTTTATTTTTTTAAAGCAGTTACTTGAATTTCAATTCTCATTCGTGAATCCGCTAAACCAGCAGAAAACATAGTCGCTGCAGGTCTAATTTTTCCAAATATTTTTTTTAAAATAGGCCAACATTTTTCAAATTCTGAAGAATCTGGTAATATATATGTTACTCTGACCACATCTTCAATTTTTGATTCCGCCTGTTTTAATGCTAAATCAATATTTTTCATACACTGTTCTGTCTGCGAAACAATGTCCTCAGCAATTGTCATTTTTTCATAATCGAATCCGGTGGTTCCAGATACAAAAACCCAATTTCCATCAACAACTGCTCTCGAATACCCAATTTCTTTTTCAAAAGATGAACCTGAACTTATTAATTTTCTTTTCATAGATGTTTTTCTGCATTAAAGCTAACGTTACAGTATGAGCAGTAAGGGATTAAAATGTACTTACTTTTCGATTTAGGACTTAGCCAAATTTACAATTTTTTCTTTTAAAATTAACACGTAAAATTGTAAATTTTGCGGACTTTATAAAATGCACTAAACTTTGGTTTAAACACTGAAACCCTTATTGTTTATACACTTTGTTGTAGCCAGTTATTTATCTGTCAATTTAGCAAATGCTCTAACAGGAAAAGTTCCAACACCTTTAAATTTCGGAGGAATTGCACTAAACGTAAATCCAGATTCTGGTAAAAGATATAAATTGCAAAGATGTTCTACAATTAAGATTTCAGCACCTAAAAGAGTTGTGTGTACAGGTCTGCTTTTTCCTTTTGTGTCATCTATATTATGGGAGTCAATTCCAACTAATTTCACAGAGCAATCTCTTAAATATTCTGCTGCCTTTTCAGTCAAATAAGGATAGTTTTCGTAGTAATGTTCCGTATTCCAATGTTCATCCCAACCTGTTTGAATTAAAACAGCACGATTTCTAATTTCATAATTTTTTAAATGCTCTTCTGTAATTTCAATTGTTTTCGAGTGTGGAATTCGAATGACAATAGCATCGAGGTCTGCAAAATGTTCTAATCCAACTTGTGAAAGGTCTTTTCCATCTTCAAATCTATGAAACGGACAATCAATATAAGTTCCTGTATTTGTTACCATTTCAATTTTTCCAATTTGAAATTCAGTTCCTTTTTCATAAAACTGTTTTGAATCTTCTCTGCTTAAATAATCACAAATAATTGGCACTGGAAGACCTTTGTAAGTTATAAGACCATCTTCGATTGTGTGACTTAAATCTATTAACAAGTTGGATTTTTTATGTTTATCGATGGGTTTTCTTTTGTGAGTTTCCTTAAATATTACTTTATTTAAAATTTTTGTTTGACCAACCATTAAAAGACTTAAATCTTCAATAATATAGTCAGCAAGTTCTTTATCCGAAATGTCATTTCCGCTAATATCAAAAGTCCTCTCCTTTGATATTTCCTCCATTTGTAAAGTATATTTCAAAATCAAATTTCACTCTTTTCTCCATAGTTTATGTTTAATTGGCTACAACGGTTAGTATATGAAAAGTAGGCGATTTCTAAGCACTAAATTATAGGTTAAGTACAAGTTTTGATACAAACCAAAAACTTTGATTATACTACTGTTTCGCCTATTTTTTATATACATTGTTGTGTGCCGTATTTTTTTAATATTTTGATTTAAATCCGTTCGAGAAACTTCCCGAATTATACTCTCCTTTATAGTTTATCTGGACACCGTAAGATTTCCCTTCTTCTAACTTATCTGTTTTTATAATGAATGTATTTATTCCTTTTTTGGATTTGGATTTTAATGAACCGATTACTTTATCCGTTTCATAGTCTTTTATCTCAATTTCAATGTCGAGTCTGTCGAGAAGGTAAATTTCTAATTTGACTTTCTTGTCGGAAACACTATAAATATCTCTAATATTGTTTTCGTCCGTTATGTAGGTTCTTTTTCGTTTAGTTCCTTTTTCAATTCCTTTAATTTTTGAATAGGTTATGATTCCTTGAACATTACCAAACTCTACAAATGGCATTGGGAAAAATGGAAGAATAAAATATCGATAAGGGTCAGGTGTTGCTTGAACAATCTTTTCGTAAGTAAATCCGTTGATTGTGTCTTTACTCACCCCTTGAAGGGAAAAACCCTTTTGTCCGTTCTGCTCAATGATTTTAAGTTCAGTCTTGTAGTCTTTGAACGGAATAAATTGATTTCCGTAATAATATCCACTATCTGAAACTTGCATTAAAAATTCTTCTGGTCCATCTTTTGAACCGCTCAAGTAATTGTAGCCTTCAATTTGTAGTTTAAGTGACTTATTACCGTCAACTATTGTGTCGCCAATGTATTTGACATTCTTAAATTGCTTGTCTTGGTATTCGGCAATTCCTGTTGAGTCATTGTACCATTTTCTACGATAAAACAATTGTATTTCATCTCCTGGTTGAATATCAAATCGGTTGTTTGCTTGGAAATTATTTTTAATACCTTCTGAAATGTCATTGTAGTTGTCTCCGAAAAGTTGTTTTGTATAAAACTGCCCATTGCTGGAAACGGCTAATGTTTTCAAGTCAGGTATTATTAATGCATAAATCTCTGAATTGTCATAAATTTGTGAGGCGAAAAGAAAATAGCATCAAAATAAGAAACATCATCAAAATGCATATCAATGTTAACATAAGGAGCCGAACAAGCAAAATCAACAAAACACAAACCATTATTACTATGAATAATTTTAGCAATTTCATAAACATCAGGTTGAATACCAGTAACGTTAGAGCAAGCAGTAACCGAAGCAATTTTAATGGCTCTATTTTCGTATTTTTTTAGTAAAACATCAAAACTTTTAAGGCAAACCAAACCAGCATTAGTATGCGGAATAATTTCAACATCGGCAATAGTCTCTAACCAAGAAGTCTGATTGGAATGATGCTCCATATGCGTAATAAAAACAATAGGTTTAAGCGCGTCAGGAACCGAAGTATATTTTTTTAAATTATCGCTAATACGCAAACCTAAAAACGATGCAATGGTAGGTGGAAATGAGTTTAAAATGACACTAAGACCAACGGAAGTAGGCAATGCAACATATAAAATACAAGTAGAGAAAAATGGGAGGATAGCAAGTAAAGTAATAGAATTTAATTCCAAAATGCCAAAATTTAATTTTGACGTAATCTCAACACCAATAGTGGTGAACGGAAGTCTATCACAATACGCATATTTTAATTATACAAATATGACATTTTTAGATAATTATTCGGAGCATATAACATATACATTAACGCCAAGCTCATCAGGAGGAACCACAGTAGCATATACACCAACCATAATGAATAACATTATAGGAGTGCCAGCACCATTGACGATTGGATTTAAACACAGTAACTTAATGATGTCAGGAACCGTGCTTAGATTAACAATAACAAACGAGTTTGGATATTCCGTAACTAAAAATTTATAGTAAATAAACAAAAGATTAAAAGACTACATTATTTTAGTAATAATATAGTCTTTTTTTTTGTAAAAGATTTAAAAATACCTTGATACGAATAAAAGAAAACACTATCTTTGTTTTTTATTTAAAAATATATATTTATATCTAAACCTTAAAAAAGAGTACATGAAAAGAATTTTAATTATTGCATTTCTGTTTATTTACAGTTATAGTAATTCGCAAACAAACGGCGTAATAGAAGTAAACCCAAACAAAAAAATATTTATATTTTTTAAGTCTAAAATAGTAAAGGGAGAATCGTTACCTAACCGAACTTTATTTGAATTTGATAAAGAAAAAGGATCAAGTATAGGCACAATAACAGGAGAGAAAAATAATGATTCTAATCTGTTAGTAACAACAGCAGATGGATTAACCTACTCCTTTAGTTTAAAATATACAAAAAGAGTAGGGAAACTAAATTATTTTATTGAAAAGAAAGAAGCAACAAACTATACAAAAGATATGGAGGCTTCAGCAGATACCAATAAAGAACTAACTATGGACAAAAACGGTTTAATAGTTATGAAAGGAGCAACAGCAAAACCAAAAGTAGAAATAGAAACAGAAGCAAAAGAGGAGGAAGAAGCATTAGCGGCAGCAAGATTAGAAAAAGAAAACTTAGAAAAACAAATAAAAGAAGAGGAAGCAGCTTTAAAAAGAGCAGAAAAAGAAAAAGTAACGGATAAAAAAGAAGCAACCATAATAAAAAACCAAGAAGAGGTAGAAAAGCAACAAGCAATACCAAAAGCAGCAACCGATATAACAATAGGAGCAGCAGATGGTGGGTTTGGATTAAACCTAAGTTATAACAAAATACTAAAGAAAGGCTATATGAAATATGGGCTAAATGGCGCATTCTCAAAAATTAATAGTAGCCTTACAAAAACAGAAATACCACTAAGTGTATATACCTTTGATATGGGTTATTTTATACCATTAGTACATAAAACTAAGGTAAACTTTGCGATTGGTGGGGGAGGACTACTAGGCTACGAAACTATTAAAAGTGACGATGTAGAGATAACAGGAAAAAATAATTTTGTATATGGTGCATATATAGGAACAGAATTTGCCTACCGATTTACAGATAAAGTAGGATTACTACTAAAATACAACCAAAATTTTTATTTAAACTCAGACATAGGAAATACAGCACCATATTACGGAATAGGGCTACGATTTTATACTAACAAAAAAAATAACTAAATTATGAAGAAATTAAAACAAATATTAGCAGTACTAGTAATAGGTACATTACTATTTACAGCATGTGATAATAGAGATGAAGTTGAGGAGGTAGAAGAGCAAGCGCCACTATGTGGTTTTACGTTTACAAGTGCCGAATTAAATAATGGGTCAGGAACTGCACTTGTTGACGTTTTAGATTATGACATTGATTTTGTAATAGCGATGAGTGGAGAATGTAGCACAGATTATGAAATGAAGTATGAAGTTATTGACTATACAGGAAGTGTAGTATATAGGCATGATGGTAATGTAAAAACAGTGGATACATTTTTTACAATAGCAGATGGGAATTTTGCAGACCACATAAAAGTAACAGGTTATGACGCCGCTTTTAGTATAAAATTTACGGTTAGGAATACAGGTTCACAAGCAGCACCTCAAACTAAAACTATTAATTTTAATTTTGCGGAGTTTAGTATAGCTACACTAGCAGATTTAGTTGTATATACAAAGCAAACACCAGAGTTTACAACAAATTTAACAGGAGGAGGCCCAGGAGAAACATATACAGCAAAGCTTGAGGTAGTTCAAAATTTTAGTGGCCCAATGGGAGCAGGTGGTACATTAATGATAGGAGGAACAGCAGCAACTTTTAATACAGATACATCGG
>JALSVQ010000038.1 GCA_027073495.1 Flavobacteriaceae bacterium
CGACAATTTATGGGGAAACTCAAAAAACCAAAAGTAGATTATATAAAAGGTATAGCGCCAGCCATAGCCATTGAGCAAAAAGTAAATACTTCAAACTCACGTTCTACTGTTGGAACGGCCACGGAGATATATGATTATCTAAAGCTGCTTTTTGCACGAATAGGAAAAACGTATTCGCCTATTTCTGGAAAAGAAGTGAAGAGGCATGAAGTCAAAGATGTTGTTAATTATATTAAGACATTAGAAACAGAAAGTAGGTTATTACTCATAGCACCTAAAAAAATAAATAAAGGACAAGATGCTAACACGGTATTAAAGCTGCTCCAACAGCAAGGTTTTGCTCGTGTAATTGTTGCTGATAAAGTTGAAAAAATACAAGATGTAATTGGCAAATCCAAATCAAAAAAAGCAATTAATGTCGTTGTTGATCGTGTTATCGTAAAACATAATGAAGCCTTTTACAATCGACTAGCAGATGCTATTCAAAACACTTTTTTTGAAGGTGATGGCACTTGTGTCGTTAGTGATATTGAGCTTAAATCACAGTGCCATTTTTCCAATCGTTTTGAACTGGATGGTATGGCGTTTGTACAGCCAAGCCCACATCTTTTTAGTTTTAATAATTCTTTTGGTGCTTGTCCTGTTTGTGAGGGTTACGGAAGTGTTATCGGAATAGACGAATCGCTTGTTATTCCAAATACTTCCTTGTCTATTTATGAAGATGCTATTACGCCTTGGCGCTCCATGTCATATAGTTCGTACAAAATGCCTTTGCTTAACAACGCGTATAAATTTGATTTCCCTATTCATAAACCTTATCATCAGCTTAGTAGTGAACAAAAAAAACTACTTTGGGAAGGCAATGACTATTTTGAAGGGATTAATAAGTTCTTTAAAAATATAGAAGCTAAGTCGTATAAAATTCAAAATCGCGTGTTGCTTTCTCGCTATCGAGGACGCACATTATGTCATGCGTGTAACGGCATGCGTTTGCGCAAGGATGCTGCTTATGTTTATGTGCAAGATAAAACCATAAGCGATTTGGTGCTCATGCCGCTAGATCAATTGCAATCCTATTTCGATGCTTTAGCGCTTAATGAATATGATTATAAGGTTGCTAAAAGACTTTTAGTGGAAATAAAAAGTCGTTTGAGCTTTCTTGCCAAAGTAGGTTTGTCATATTTAACACTCAATAGAGCTTCTAGAACGCTGTCAGGAGGAGAAAGTCAACGTATAAATTTGGCTACTTCGCTAGGAAGCAGTTTAGTTGGCTCTATGTACATACTTGATGAGCCAAGCATCGGTTTGCATCCGCATGATACTGAAAATCTAATTGAAGTTTTAGTACAACTACGCGATTTGGGTAATACCGTTATCGTTGTTGAGCACGATGAACAAATTATGCAAGCTGCAGATTATATTTTTGATATTGGTCCAGAAGCTGGTGCTTTTGGAGGCGAAATTGTTGCCGAAGGAACTTACGATGCTATTTTAAAATCAAATACTTTAACCGCAAAATACCTTAAAAAAGAACTTAAAGTGACTATTCCAAAACGAGATATAGTATTTAAAGATTTTATAAATGTTAAAGGTGCTCGTGCTAATAATTTGAAAAATATTGATGTTTCATTTCCTCTAAATGCCTTTTCGGTGGTTACGGGAGTCTCTGGTAGTGGTAAGTCTAGTTTGATAAAAGCAGTTTTGTATCCTGCATTGAAAAAAATAACCGAAAATCAAGAGCAGCAAGCTGTTAATTATGATGCAATATCAGGTGCTTTAAAAAAAGTACAACAAATAGAATTTGTTGATCAAAATCCAATTGGTCGTTCGAGTCGTTCTAACCCTGCCACTTATATCAAAGCTTATGATGATATACGGGATTTGTTTTCGAAGCAAAAGCTATCTAGAATTAACGATTATAAACCGAAACATTTTTCATTTAATACCGATGGAGGCCGCTGCGAGTCGTGTAAAGGTGAAGGAACGGTAACTATCGAAATGCAATTTATGGCAGATGTTAAGCTCCAATGTGAACATTGTAACGGAAAGCGTTTTAAAAAAGAAATATTAGCAGTTAAAGTAGCTGATAAA
>JALSVQ010000039.1 GCA_027073495.1 Flavobacteriaceae bacterium
TCGCCATTAGTAACCAAAATAAAATATTACCCATTACTATTATTACTGTTATTAGCCTTGTTTTCTGGAGTAGTGTATTTCTTTTTGCGCTCCTCACGTATTTCAGACCAAAACAAACTTTGGGTTGGAATGGCTAAAGAAACAGCACATCAAATAGGAACACCCTTATCTTCTTTGATGGGTTGGGTTGCACTCTTACGCACAGAAGCTGTTCCTCAAGATTATGTAGATGAAATTGAAAACGATGTGTATCGCCTAAAAAACATTTCAGAACGGTTTTCTAAAATCGGTTCTTTGCCCGAATTGGAAACTAAAGATATTATAACAGAAACAGAAAAAGCATTGACCTATTTAAAAATGCGTAGCCCTGAAAAGGTAAACTTCAATTTTTTAACCTTAAAAAAGCATATTTCTGTACAACTCAATGTGCAGTTATATAGTTGGGTAATAGAAAATTTAGTTAAAAATGCTTTAGATGCCCTCAAAGGCAAAGGTGCCATAACTGTTGAAATTCAAGAAACAACTAATGGCGTTAAAGTACTGGTTTCTGATACAGGAAAAGGGATTCCTCACAGTCAGTTTTCTGAAGTGTTTAAACCTGGGTTTACAACCAAAAAACGTGGATGGGGACTTGGGCTTTCATTAGCCAAACGCATCATTGAAGATTATCATAAAGGACGTATTTTTGTAAAAGAATCAATCATTAACAAAGGCACAACATTTTGTATTGTGCTCAAAAAATAAATAAAACGTATGCGTTGGGTCAAAAAAGAGCAGCCAGATGAAACTACCGTTCAAAATCTTGCAGATGCATTGCAAGTATCTCCGCGAATAGCCAATTTGCTTGCACTTCGTGAGATAATAGATTATACTGCTGCCAAAACTTTTTTTAGACCTGATATTTCAATGCTGCACGACCCTTTTTTAATGCAAGATATGGATGTGGCAGTAGCGCGTTTGAATCAAGCTATTGCTTCCCAAGAGCAAATCCTTATTTATGGCGATTATGATGTAGATGGTACCACAGCAGTTTCTTTGGTTTATTCTTATCTTGCTGATTTTTATGAAAATGTACATTATTATATTCCAGATCGTTATGATGAAGGTTATGGTATTTCATTAAAAAGTATTGATTTTGCTTCGGATAATGATTTTTCTTTAATCATCGCATTAGATTGTGGTATCAAAGCAATTGATCAAGTGGCTTATGCTACTACAAAAAATATTGATTATATTATCTGTGATCACCATCGCCCTGGTGATAAACTGCCAGCTGCTGTTGCTGTACTCGATCAAAAACGTGATGATTGTAATTATCCGTACAAAGAATTGAGTGGTTGCGGTATTGGCTTTAAGTTTATGCAAGCTTTTCATCAGCAAAAAGGAGGAGCGATTCTTGATTTAGTGCCACTTTTGGATTTGGTAGCAACAAGTATAGGAGCCGATATTGTACCTATTACAGGAGAAAATAGAGTTTTAGCCACTTTAGGATTACAGGTTATCAATACCAATCCGCGTATTGGTATTCGTGCCTTGATGCAACTTGTTAAGCAAAAGGAATTTACCATTACAGATGTTGTCTTTGTTATTGCACCACGTATTAATGCTGCAGGGCGGATAAAACATGGGAAATTTGCTGTAGAATTGCTCATTGAACAAGATTTTGATACGGCATTGCAGTTTGCTCAAGAGATAGAAACTAATAATGCTGACCGTAAAGATTTAGATAAGCAGATTACAGCCGAAGCACTACAACAGTTAGAAGCACTTGGTGAGCAAGAGCGTGTAAGTACTGTTGTTTATCAAGAAGATTGGCATAAGGGCGTTATTGGTATTGTGGCTTCACGGCTTATAGAGACTTATTATCGACCAACTGTTGTTTTTACAAAAAATAACGAAAAACTTGCCGCTTCAGTACGTTCGGTTAGTGGTTTTGATGTTTATGAAGCACTGCATGCTTGCAAAGAACACATCTTGCAGTTTGGAGGGCATAAATATGCTGCGGGTTTAACCTTAGCTCCCGAGAAATATACTGACTTCAAAACTGCTTTTGAAAACGTTGTTGATGCAACACTTCCCGAAGCCCTACGAACGCGGGAACAAAAAATAGATACCACGCTTGTGCTTAGTGATATTACACCTAAATTTTGGCGTATCATCAAGCAGTTTGCGCCTTTTGGACCAGGAAATATGAAACCTGTGTTTGTAGCTTATAATGTACATGATACAGGCTTTGGAAAAACGGTTGGTGCTGATGATTTACATTTAAAACTAAACATAACTGATGATACTATAGCGTATAGTATTAATGCAATAGGTTTTAATTTAGGGAATAAGTTAGTATTAACAAAAAACAAACAACCATTTGATGTACTATTTCAATTGGATGAAAATACGTGGAAGGATAAAACTACTATTCAGCTAAAATTGATAGACATTAAGTCGCATAATCTTTAAATATTTCGATACGCAGTGAGAAATCTCATGATGGAAACTTAAAAGTAGTAGATTACTTTGTAACAATACCCAACTGAAACGCTTTTTTGGTAAGCCCAGCAATATTGCTCACTTCTAGTTTGAAAAAAATATTTTTACGGTGAGTCATTACCGTATGTTTACTTATATATAGTTTATCTGCTATTTCGCTTGTATTATATTCTTGTATAATTAATTTTATAATCTCTTTTTCTCGTGCCGTCAGAAACACCTGATTGTCATACAGGTTTATGTTTTCTATTTTGTTTTCAGTGACTTTTAAGTATTTTTTATTCTTTTCAACAACTTCTGTAATGGCTGTTATGAGTTCATCTTCGCTAGTTTCTTTGAGCAAATAGGCATCAATAGCTTTATATGATTGTATATTGGCAAACATACTAAGTACCATTATTTTTATTTGGGGATGTTTCTTTTTTAAAATAGCAATAAACTCAATACCATTCATTTCGGGCATAGATATATCGGTAATTATCAAATGTGGAGATTCTGCTTCAATAACACGTAGCGCCTCTTGAATACTTGTAGTTGCTAACAGCACTTTGATATCTTTGTGTTTGGAAAATAAAGCGCAAATACCGTCCAAAAATAATTGATGATCATCTACTATTACTATTTTTTTAATCATTAGGTATGTTTATATTAAGCGTTGTACCACTATTCAACGTACTATCTATATGCAAGGTACCATTGAGACTTTGCAAACGATCTTTTATATTTTGCAAGCCGATACCATTGGCTTTAGTATTGGTATCAAAACTGCTACCATTGTCTTCTATTATTAGGGTTATTTCATGGGTTATTATTAAATTAACGGACACAAAACTTGCTGCCGCATGTTTTATACTATTTTGTAAACTCTCTTGCAATATTCTATAAATATTTAACTTATAACGCTCGGGCAACGCATTTATTTTTTCTTTAGGAAATAAAGACACTTCTGTTTTGATATTTTTGTGTTCAAAAACATGCATGATTAATTGGTGCAACAGTACATCAAAATCTTTGTTTTTTAAAAAATTAGCACTTAAATCATGTGAGATATTACGCAAATTTTTAATAGAATCACTCAAATACTTATCAACAATAGCTGTTTTTTCGCGTGTGTTTTGAGCGGTTATGATTTTGATGTGTTTAGTTATGCTAATGCAGTGCATAGTTGGAAAGTATATTCTAGCACTACGTATGAAGGCCCTTATACTACGCCTGTTTCTAGTACACCTACAGGCTCAGGTCCAATAGTATTAGCAAATAACCTTCAAAGCAATTTGTATTATGGTATTAAACATGAGGTAATTACGGCTTGTTCTACTGTTTGTGAAGATGGTGTTCTATTTTATAATACAAATTTATTTAATAAATTAATCCATAATTCTGAAAGATCAAGTTTATGCTGTAGTACTTTTGATGATCTTGTAACCTTAACAGCGCCAACAGATAATGTATTGGCGGGTACAGTAGAAAATTATGATACATATTATCATATTGTAGCAAGTAATATAATTGAAAACAATGCAAACGCTACTTACAAAGCCAATGAATCTATTATACTAAAAGCTGGTTTTCATGCAAAATACAATTCGATATTTCATGCCTATATTTTACCTTGTGATTATATAACTAATACTACAGTAAAAAGCGTAAATGAAACCACTAAGAAAGAGATAAGTGATGAAGATTTAATCAGAGAAACTGTTGATTTTATACAAGTATATCCAAATCCAACAAAAGGAATACTAAAAATTGAAAGTTCAAAAGAGGTCTCTAATTGGATAATTATGAATGTTTATGGTAAATCTTTATATCGTGGTCATGAAAGTAAAACCATAGACATGTCCAACATAGCAAAAGGAGTTTATTTCTTAAAAGCAATATTACACGATGGAAAAGTTGTTACTAAAAAAATTATTAAAAATTAATATTTTTTAGATTTACCCAATATCTGGTAACATAAAAAACCTTTACTAATTCAGTTTAGTAGAGGTTTTTTACTTTATTTTTATATCTACTCTAGCTACCGAAAGACAGAATCTCGAACGAACGTGAGAAATCTCATGATTGAAGATAAGTTCAGCAGATTTCTCGGCGTTCGTTCCTCTCTTTGTCGAAATGACATTATGAATTAATCATGCATCGCGCAGTTGGAATGATACTCGTAAAAAAGGCTGTCATTTCGAACGAATGTGAGAAATCTCTAGAATACACATCAATACAATTTTTTTAGTGTTAATTCTTAATTCTTCAAAGAATACAGTATTTTTGTCAAAATCAAAATCAACTGTAAAAAATCATTATTGTATGGCTAAGATTGGCACTATAGAATTAGGCGAATTTCCTTTGTTGCTAGCACCAATGGAAGATGTGAGTGATCCTCCTTTTCGTGCATTGTGCAAAGAGCAAGGAGCAGATGTGGTTTATACGGAGTTTATATCTTCAGAAGGGCTTATCCGTGATGCAAAAAAAAGCGTTAAAAAACTCGATATTTATGGTGAAGAGCGTCCAGTAGGAATTCAAATTTTTGGTGCAAATCTCGATTCGATGTTACGAACTGTAGAAATAGTTGAAGCGTCAAACCCTGATTTTATTGATATTAATTTTGGATGTCCTGTAAAGAAAGTGGTTAGTAAAGGAGCAGGAGCGGGAATACTCAAAGATATTGATTTGATGCAAAAGTTAAGTGCCGAAATGGTTAAACACAGCAAACTACCCATTACCGTAAAAACGCGTTTGGGCTGGGATGTAGATTCTATCAAAATTGTAGAAGTAGCAGAGCGTCTACAAGATGTAGGTATTCAAGCGCTTGCTATACATGGGCGCACACGTGCTCAGATGTATAAAGGTGAAGCTGATTGGGAATTTATCCGTCAAGTAAAAGAAAATCCTCGGATGCACATCCCTATTTTTGGTAATGGCGATGTTAATACACCAGAAAAAGCGATGTTGATGCGTGATGAATTTGGATTGGATGGTGCTATGATTGGACGTGCTACCATAGGAAATCCTTGGTTTTTTAAGCAAGTAAAACACTTTTTTGAGACAGGAGAACATCTTCCTGAAATCAGCATTGCTGAGCGTGTAGCAATGGCAAAACGACATCTTGAAAAATCAATTGCTTGGAAAGAAAATGAAATTGTAGGTATTATGGAAATGCGTAGGCATTATACTAATTATTTTAAAGGCATTCCGCATTTTAAACAATATCGTTTAAAAATGGTGACTACTACCGATTTAGTCGAACTTTATCAAGTTTTTGATGAGGTTTTACAACAATTTGGATAAGCATTCAAAACTAACGTAAGAAATTCCATACAATTCCAAATCGTACCATAAAATCGTGATACGGATTAGCATGAGCACTATAATAATTTCGTCCTGTGAATGAGCTTGTGATATTATCTGCTTTTAGAAAAATACGTGCACGCATTACACGCGCATTAACAAAGAAATCTACCATTGGATAAGCTCCAATTTCATTGCTATTTTGATTTACAAATTCATTGATTAACGGATTGTAATCATTCGCTTGAAAAGCGGTAAAATATTTAAATGTAAAACCGGTTTGCAATTCCATAGCATTGTCAAAAACGTAGTTGGTATAATACAGACTATTGCGGCTAATAAATTGCGGTACTTTAAACACTGTAGCTCCATTGGCTACTTCTTGAAAAAGTAATGTGTTTGCTAAACCAAATTTACCAAAATGCAAATCATTATCTAGTTTAAGTTTCATGTAGTTTATTGTGCCGCTATATTGTACAGGTATTGCTTGTCCTGTTGCGCTGGAGGTAGCAAAATAGACATAATCTGCCAAATTGGTTATTGAAATACTTGCTGTTCCCCATTTTTTTGAACTTAAAGCTATATTTAGATTTCGTGTTTTTACAGTTGTAAAATCATTAAACCAATTATACGATTTATAATCACTTTGATATAATAAAGTATTAAAATTTGGTGTTTTTTCTTGATTCAAAAGACTTGCTTTGAGTTCCCAATCTTTCAGCTTGTAAGCTGCAGCAATATAGAGTTGATTCCCATTAACCAAAGATCCTATTGTTGCGTTTAATCTGGCATTGAGATAAAAACCCCCTAAATGATTTTTCCAAACACCTCCAATGGTCATTGCATCGCCTTGTAGCCTTGCAGGAATTGTCTGTCCAATAAGATTCAGCACACGTTGATAGCCATAAGTGTACTTGAAATAATCTACACTTCCTGAAATGGTCCCGAGATATTTAGATTGAAACTTCAATCCGACTTTGTTACTAAAAACACGAAATGCAGTGCTGTCTTTTATATTGGTTTGATAAGCTAATCCAAATAGATCACTTGATGTCGTTTGCCCTTCAAAAAGGTAGGAATTGCGTTCCCACTGTAAGCGGTGAAATGCTGTTAATGCTGTTTTTAAAGTATCTTTGTTAATTATTTTGTAATACTGATCAATATATAGCCTGTTACCTCTAAAAATAGTGCTGTCTTGTGTGCGATTAACAGTAATACGTTTTCTGTCTTTAAAATTAGGGTCATTTGTTTCAAAACCCGTAATTCCAAGAGTTGTTAGCCCTGAACTTTCTTCATTATGCAAATCTTGTACCGTATAATGACCACGTATGCCATAGCGTTTTTTATCAAGACTAAAACCTAAACGTAAATTGCCATGAGAGCTCAAACTACGACTGTATTTTCCTGAAGAATGCAAACCTTTGTAGCCTATAAAGAAGTTTAAAGTTGGTTTGACATTGGTAGTGACCAAAGCATCTAAAACTTGCCCACGTTCCATACCTGTTTTGTGCATGATTTCTGAAAAAGGGGTTGGTACGTGATAATAACTAATGGCTGCTGCTTGAAAATAGTTGTACTGTTTAGCACTTACGCCTATTTGTGGCAATGTGTTTGCTGGTTTTGCAAAATTATAACCCAAACGATTAAAAGTTTGTCCCATATTTTGAAAAGGAAGCAACTCAAACAAATCTTTACGAATATAATTATGCAAATATTCTTTTTTGATTGTTAATGTAGTGTCTAAATGTGTGGTGTCATTTTCAATAGAGATAAATTTGTAGTGTGTTTCATCAAGATTGGGAAGCCGTTTCGGTTTGGTTTTTGGTATTGTATCTTCTACTTGTCCAATATTAAAGTTTTTATTATTTTGGATAGTATTATTTTTTCCTTTAGGCTCAAGGTTTTTTATATCTTGACCTTGAGATAAAAAAGGCATTATTAATACTATGACTATAATTAATCGTTTCATGCTGACTTAAAAAAGCAAAGATATTCTTTTTAATCTAATCTGTATCGTTATGGCTGAAAAATGAAAAATGAAATTTGCCTTCTTGCTATTTAATGTAGTTAAGCGGTTTATAGTTATATAATGGATAATCTAATTATTTTAATTATTTTAGCCTAAAATTATAATTCAATAGTAATTGACAACACTCAAAGCATATTATAAATATCCAGAACTCGAAGCAGGTTGTGATGAAGCAGGGCGCGGTTGTCTTGCTGGTCCTGTAGTAGCAGCAGCAGTTATTTTACCCAAGGGGTTTTCACATCCCTTGCTCAATGACTCCAAACAATTATCAGCAAAAAAACGTGAGCTATTACGACCTATCATTGAGCAAGAAGCACTTACTTATGGTATCGGCATTGTATCGCATACAGAAATTGACCAAATAAATATCCTCAATGCTTCTATTCTTGCAATGCATCGTGCTTTGGACGTATTGCAAGTTAGACCAAAACACATCATTGTTGATGGTAATAAGTTTAAACCATATCAAGATATTTCACATCATTGGATTATCAAAGGCGATAGTAAATTTACTGCTATTGCTGCTGCTTCTGTTCTTGCCAAAACCTATCGTGATGACTTAATGCTTGCCTTGCACCAAGAATTTCCAAATTATGATTGGAATAAAAACAAAGGCTACCCTACAAAAGCACATCGTGAGGCTTTAATAAAATATGGCAGCACAAAACATCATCGTAAGAGTTTCAATTTAATTCCGAGTCAATTAAAACTTGATTTATAAAACTAATATTTCATACCTTTGCCCTTAAGATTTTTATCAAATAATTATGAAAAAACGTATTCTAATACTATTAATACTTAGCATAAATCTTTTTGCTTGCAAAGAGAAACCAAAACAAACACAAGATTTAAGTTTGCTTCATGCTACACCTTATAATACCTCGTTTATTATACAAATTAATGATGAAAAAGCATTCAATAAAGTATTAAGCAATACAAATAACACCCTTTTGTTTACCAAAAAATTAGCAACAAAAATTTCAAAAATAGTAACTATAAGCAAGCAAATCAATAGTAGTAAAAAATTACTCCTTGCTGCTGCAAATTCTGGTGATGAATTGGCACTTTTGGCAATCAGCAAAACAACAAAAACCATAGACACCATCAGTCTTCATGCTGAAAAAGTAAGAACATACAACACAACTGCTATTCATAAAATAAAGCAAGAAGCCATTGATTATTATTTTGCACATTATAAATCGTTAGTTCTTAGTAGTAGTTCTCAATTGCTTATAGAAAATGCGATTCGGCAATTGGACGAAAAAACGAATATACTCAGTGACAGTATATTTGCACGAAGTTATAAAACAATAAACACCAGTAATGCAGCTAATATATTGATCAACAACAAACAAAGTGACTTAATATTATTAAATCCGTTTAGTTTTGACAATACTACTTACTCTAATAAAGCTTTTACCTCTTGGACCGCATTGGATATTAGTAATAGCTCCGATCAATTACTTCTCAATGGTGTTTGTCTTAATGATGATAGTAATTTTCTTGAAGCTTTCAAAAAGCTACAAACTAGTGAACAACAAATCTATCTAAAAGCTCCTGTAAATACAAAACAGTACAAAAGTATAGCATTAACAGCTTTTAAACCCTTTGTCAAAGCATTATCATTGCACAGCGAAAATGTAACGAATAAACTAACAGATAGTATATTCACCTCATTAAAAGAAGCCGCTATTTTTAGAACAAATCAAGATGATATTCTTGCCTTACGAGTAGAAAATGCATCAAGTCTAAAACAATTATTGCTAGCAAATAGCAAAGTAGAACAAGAACTAAACTACAGAAATACTCCAATATACGAATTGGATAAAAGTAACTATTTTCAAACATTTCTGTATCCTTTTATTCAAAAAAATAAAGTAAAGTATTACTATCAAGATGAAACTGTTTTTTACTTTTCCAAAACACAAAAAGCTTTAAAAATACTGATAACAGCTACACAAAATCACAGTTTGATTAATGATAATAAAGATTTAATAAAGCTATTTGAAGCCTCAAGTGATAATGCACTATTAATTTGGGAAAAATCGGATAAAAATTCCATCAAAATAAACCAATACAATTACAGTGATGGCATTGCTTATTGTACACTACTTGCAAAAAACAAATTGCCAGTCGGAAATATTCTTGAACAAGATAATATTACTATTAGTACAGTAGTTAAAAGCGTCCCTCAATTCTTTTATAATTTTAAGAAAAAAACAAAGCAGTTGGTTCTTTTTGAAAAAAATAAAATTACATTGTTAGACACCAAAGGCAAACGTATTTGGGAAAAAGAAATTGATGGCTCTATATTGGGAGAAATCAAAGCAATAGATATTTATAAAAACAATAAAAAGCAGCTGTTATTCACTACGCAAAAAGCTGTCTATTGTCTTGATATCAATGGAAATAGCGTCACAGGATTTCCTATCGAAATACAAGGGATAACACAAGGTGTGCAACTTTTTGATTACGAAAACAACAAAAACTATCGCATTGCTGTCACCAAAGGGAAAGAATTGCTATTATATAATGCTCAAGGAAAGCATCTTGAAGGTTTTACATTTAATGCAAAGCGAAAAATAAATAGTTTGCCACAGCATTTTCGTTCTTTTGAAAAAGATTATATTGTGCTAACAACCAAAGATGGACAGTTACATATATTAAACAGACGTGGACAAGCGCGAACAACGGTAAAAGAACAATTCAATTTTAGTGCTAATCCATTATGCTTTTTGGATCGTTATGTTGTATTTACAACCAAAAAAGGCAAAGAAATACAAGTGAATATTGCCTCTGGAAAAGTGAATAAAAAAGAATTAGGTTTGAGTAAAAATCATTTTTTCTATACAGACAAGCGTGATTTTATCATTTTTGACAACAATAAGTTAAGTGTTAATAGTAATAATGCGACTTTGCCTCTTGGTAAATATGCAAAACCGCTTGTTATAAAAAACAAACATAAAACGTTTGTTGCTCTTTTTGACAAAGCGCATAAACAACTTTACCTTTATGATAATAAATGCAAACTACAAGCTAATTTTCCTGTTTTTGCAAGTGAGTTTATTCAAGCTGCAGTAAGCAAAGGCAAATTGTTGATTCTTACTCAAGAAGACGAATCCAGCTTAGTTTTATACCGCTTTTAAGCAGTCACAAAAGTAGCTTCAAATAGCGCTTCAAAATGCTTTAGAATGGTGTTTTTTACTGCTGATTTAGCTATTTTTTGTTTCAATTCGGCTTCCATAGAAGTAACACCTTTGCCTACAATGCCACAAGGGATAATATGGTCAAAATAGCTTAAGTCGGTATCAATATTGAGGGCAAAACCGTGCATCGTTACCCAGCGACTTGTGCGAACTCCCATAGCACAAATTTTGCGCGCAAAGGGCGTTCCAACATCGAGCCAAACACCAGTTTCTCCTTCGCTACGCATGCCGATAATATTATATTCTGCTAATGTACGAATAATAACTTCTTCGAGCATGCGGAGATACTTATGGATGTCGGTGTAAAAATTGTCTAAATCTATGATAGGATAACCAATAATTTGACCAGGACCATGATAGGTAATATCGCCACCACGATTGGATTTTACAAACGTTACTCCATGTTTTTTTAAACCCGCTTCTTGAAGTAATAAATGGCGTGCATCACCACTTTTCCCCAAAGTGTACACATGAGGATGCGAAGTGAACAAAAAATAGTTTGGCGTCGGAATGCTTGTATTTTCTTGTCTATTTTTTATTTTAATTGCTTTAATTGCTTCAAAATATTCATTCTGAATGGCAAAAGCTTCCAAATAAGGTTTGTGTCCTAAATCTATTAAGTGTATTTGCTGCATAATCCATTATTGATAAAACAAAACTACAATTATTCTTGTGCTTAGCATAATGTCAGCAAAGAAATCTAAAAGAGCATTACGACTATTTTGTAAACCCATAAACTAAACTTATATTTGTAATGCTAATAAAATTTTGAAAAAACGTTCTAAATCAACACTATTCATTATTTAATTACTAATAAAACTTAAAAAAGACCATGTTTAAATACGGAATAGATAAACTTACCTTAAAAAAAATAATTGCCATTGCTAATGGGAGCCTGAAAGCAGTGTTAACCGATGAAGCCAAAAACAAAGTTACTGCTTGTAGAAAAAAAGTAGAAACCATAGCAAATGGCAAAAAAGCTGTTTATGGTATCAATACAGGTTTTGGACCTTTGTGCGATGTGCAAATTACACCAAAAGAAACCAGTAAACTTCAAAAAAATTTACTGATAACGCACGCCGTTGGTGTTGGAAATCCAATTGATAAACAACTTTCAAAAATTATGATGATTTTGAAAGTGCACGCTTTATGCCAAGGTTTTTCTGGCATACGATTAAAAGTAATTGAACGCATTTTGTTTTTTATTGAACACGATTTATTACCAGTTGTGCCAGAACAAGGTTCGGTTGGTGCAAGTGGCGATTTAGCACCATTATCGCATTTATTTCTGCCGCTTCTAGGTGAAGGCGAATTTTGGTTTGAAGGTAAAATTGTCTCAGCCAGTAAAATGTTAAAAAAATACAATCTTAACCCCATTACGCTACAAGCTAAAGAAGGTTTAGCTTTAATAAACGGAACACAATTCATCTTAGCGCACACTGTCATTGGTTTAGACAAAATGAATTACCTTTTAAATCTTGCAGATGTTTCTGGCGCGATGAGTATTGAAGGCTATCAAGGGAGCGAATCGCCTTTTAAAAAAGAATTACACCAAATTAGAGCGTATAAAGGCACTGTAAAAGTTGCCAAACGTATGCGAATGTTGTTTAATGGTTCGCAAAATATTAAAACACATACCAATTGTGACAGAGTGCAAGATCCGTATTCTATGCGATGCATTCCACAAGTACACGGCGCTTCGCGCAATGCGTATTATCACTTAAAAAAGTTAGCCACTATTGAGATGAATTCGGTTACCGATAATCCAATAGTATTGAGTGATACTGTGGCTATTTCTGGAGGAAATTTTCACGGTCAACCACTAGCAATGGCTTTAGATTATGCTGCTTTAGCTGCTGCTGAATTAGGAAACATTGCAGATAGACGTGCGTATTTATTACTCGAAGGTAAATATGGTTTGCCGCGATTATTGACTGACAAAGGCGGCTTAAATTCTGGTTTTATGATACCGCAATATACCACTGCTGCTTTGGTTACTGAGAATAAATCACTTTGTTTTCCACCATCAGCAGATAGTATTCCAACATCATTAGGACAAGAAGATCACGTTTCTATGGGAAGCATTTCTGGTAGAAAATTCAATCAAATATTAGGTAATTTAGAAAAAATATTTGCCATAGAATTGATGTATGCAGCACAAGCAATCGAATTTAGAAGACCAAATACATTATCAGATATATTAGAAACCAATTTTAAAATCATAAGAAAAAAAGTTGCTAAACTCGAAGAAGATAGAATCTTAAAAGATGATATTAATGCCATGATAGCAATGGTAAGCGAACGGACTTTTAAGGTAAAGTTTAGCGTAAAGATGTAATATAAAGCATCTAAACATAAAAAATACACTTCATATGAACTTCAAACAACAAATACTCCAAGGAATACCAAACGAATTACCACCAAAACGTACTTACGCATCAGGAGTAAATCACGCGCCAAAACGTAAAGATATTCTCTCTAAAGACGAAAAACAATTGGCAATACGTAATGCTTTGCGTTACTTTCCAAAAGATTGGCATCAAGAACTTGCACAAGAGTTTGCACAAGAATTACAAGATTACGGACGTATTTATATGTATCGTTTTAAGCCAAATTATGGTTTTTATGCAAGACCAATAGCTGAATATCCTGCACAATCACAACAAGCAGCTGCTATAATGTTAATGATACAGAATAATCTGAATCCTGCCGTAGCACAGCATCCAGAAGAATTGATAACTTATGGAGGGAATGGTGCCGTTTTTCAAAATTGGGCACAGTATTTAGTAACGATGCAGTATTTGGCTACAATGACCGATGAGCAAACGCTAAATATGTATTCTGGTCATCCAATGGGTTTGTTTCCTTCGTCAAAAAATGCACCAAGAGTGGTTGTTACCAACGGAATGATGATACCAAATCACTCACAACCTGACGATTGGGAAAAGTTTAATGCCTTAGGCGTTACGCAATACGGACAAATGACAGCTGGTAGTTTTATGTATATTGGTCCTCAAGGAATTGTCCATGGTACAACCATTACGGTGATGAATGCTTTTAGAAAAGTATTAAAAGAAAATGAATCGCCTAAAGGTAAAATATTTTTAACCTCAGGATTAGGAGGAATGAGTGGCGCGCAACCAAAAGCTGGAAATATAGCCAATTGCATTACTGTAATTGCTGAAGTAAACGAAAAAGCAGCTCGAAAAAGACATGAGCAAGGTTGGGTAGATGTTTTAACAGATAATTTAGATGATTTAATTAAACGAACCAAAACAGCTCAAGAAAATAACGAAGTTGTTTCTATTGCCTACATTGGCAATGTTGTTGAAGTTTGGGAACGTTTTGATGAGGAAAATATATTTGTGCATTTAGGTTCTGACCAATCGTCGTTACATATTCCTTGGACAGGTGGTTATTATCCTGTTGGTGTTTCTTATGAAGAAAGTAATCGTTTAATACGTGAAGAACCAACAGTTTTTAAAGAAAAAGTACAAGCATCGTTACGAAAACATGCTGCAGCAATTAACAAACACACCGCCAAAGGCACTTATTTCTTTGATTATGGAAATGCCTTTCTGTTGGAAGCTTCAAGAGCAGGTGCAGATGTTATGGCAGCAAACAACATTGATTTTAAATATCCATCTTATGTTCAAGATATTCTTGGTCCTATGTGTTTTGACTATGGTTTTGGACCATTTCGCTGGGTTTGTACTTCGGGAAAACCAGAAGATTTAGATAAAACGGATAAAATAGCAGGCGATGTTTTGCAAGAAATTATGGAACATTCACCAAAAGAAATCCAATTGCAAATGCAAGACAATATTACTTGGATTAGAGATGCTAAAAAGAACAAATTAGTCGTTGGTTCGCAAGCACGTATTCTGTATGCAGATGCCGAAGGACGTGTAAAAATAGCCAAAGCCTTTAATGATGCCATAAAAAATGGCGAAATTGGAGCAGTAGTTCTCGGTAGAGATCATCACGATGTTAGCGGAACAGATTCGCCTTATCGAGAAACGTCTAATATCTATGACGGTAGCCAATTTACCGCAGATATGGCAATTCAAAATGTCATTGGAGATAGTTTTAGAGGTGCAACTTGGGTTTCCATCCACAATGGTGGTGGCGTTGGTTGGGGAGAAGTAATCAACGGCGGTTTTGGAATGTTATTAGACGGAACAGCAGCAGCCGAAGAACGCCTTAAAAAAATGCTTTTTTATGATGTAAATAACGGAATAGCACGTAGAAGTTGGGCAAGAAACAAAGAAGCGCTGTTTGCTGCAAAACGCGAAATGGAACGCACTCCAAACTTAAAAGTAACCTTGCCTAATTTGGTAGATGATGAGGTGTTGGATGGGTTGTTTTAGCCCATCTTCCGTCTTCCCAAAGGGAAGAAACTAAATATAAACTAGTATTAAAAATATTGCTACACTATCGCTCAATGACAGATTATGAAAACACTTTTTATAAACATAAAAGAACTTATTCAAGTTCGTAATGAACCCATAAGCTTTGTTGCTGGTACTGACATGAATGTTTTACCAAGTATCAAAAATGCCTATTTATTGGTTGAAAATGGCTTAATAGCTGATTTTGGAGCGATGAAAGATTGCCCAAGTAGTGAAGCAAGTGAAATCATAGATGCAACTGGTCGTATTTTGATGCCTGCGTGGTGCGATTCGCATACGCATTTGGTCTATGCTGGTAATCGCGAAGGTGAATTTGTTGATAAAATTAATGGTTTATCTTACGAAGAAATAGCTAATAAAGGAGGAGGAATACTAAATTCCGCTAAAAAATTAGCGCATACTTCTGAAGATGATTTATACGAACAAAGTAAAGTTCGTCTAGAAGAAATTATAAGCTTAGGAACTGGCGCAGTAGAAATAAAATCAGGTTATGGTCTGAGCTTGGAAGCCGAATTAAAAATGCTTCGTGTAATCAAACGTTTAAAAGAAAATTATTCCATTAAAATTAAAGCTACCTTTTTGGGAGCTCATGCTGTTCCAGAAAAGTATAAAAATAATAAACAAGACTATTTAGATGTATTAGTTAATGAAATTATGCCCATCATTGCCCAAGAAAAATTAGCAGAATATGTAGATATTTTTTGTGAAACGGGTTATTTTTCGGTAGCTGATACCGAATTTATTTTAAAAGCAGGAAAAAAATACGGTTTAATACCAAAAATACACGTCAATCAGTTTACTACGATTGGCGGTGTTCAAGCTGGCGTAAAATATAAGGCACTTTCTGTAGATCATTTAGAAGTTTTAAACGATGAAGATATCGAAGCTTTAAAAAACACCAAAACAATGCCTGTCGCGCTGCCAAGTTGTTCCTATTTTTTAAGTATTCCTTATACGCCAGCTCGACAGTTAATAGCTGCAGGCTTACCATTAGCATTAGCTACCGATTACAATCCTGGTTCTACGCCTAGCGGAAACATGAACTTTGTAGTGGCTACTGCTTGCATTAAAATGAAAATGACACCAGCAGAAGCTATTAATGCAGCAACTATAAATGGCGCTTATGCTATGGGATTAGAGCAAGAACTTGGAAGTATTACCAAAGGTAAAAAAGCATATTTAATATTGACAAAACCTATTAATTCTATTACTAGTATTCCGTATAATTTTGGTTCTAATTTAATTGAAAAGGTTTTTATTTAATTGATTTGCAATAAGTTGTAATTTTTTTATTTTTTTGGCACGACTATTGATTTAATCATAGTAACACTAAAATAAATAATTATGAAAACGCTAATAGAACAATACGAAAACGCAAAGTTAAGAGCAAAAGCATTTATGCAAAAAGGAAACTTAAATGCCTATTTTCAAACCTTAGTTGAGGTTAATGAATACAAACAGCAGATTCAGCTATTAAGCTTTGCTAATTAATACAATTTCCTTTTGTATCGCTACAGCAATCGATTCAAATTCACTTGGACTTAATGCTAATTTTTGACGTGAAATATCCATGTCTCCAATACTATTAATAGGTATTAAATGTACGTGAGCATGAGGCACTTCAAGTCCAATAACACTCATTCCAACACGATTGCAAGGGATAGCACGAGCAATGGCTAAAGCTATTTTACGGCTAAAAAGCATCAGTGCTTGGTAGGTACTTTCATCTAAGTCAAATAATTTATCAACCTCTTGCTTTGGCACAACCAATGTGTGTCCTTTTGCTTGTGGCGAAATATCTAAAAAAGCAAAAAACATATCATTTTCTGCTATTTTGTAACAAGGAATATCACCTTGAATAATTTTAGTAAAAATACTTGCCATTTTATTAACGTGATATTTCTAAAATCTCAAATTCTATAGTACCATTAGGTACTTTTATTTCAGCAATATCACCAACAGATTTACCGATTAATCCTTTTCCAATTGGAGAAGTTACTGATATTTTTTTCTGAGCCAAATTAGCTTCTGCTTCTGCCACTAGCGTATAAACAAGTTCCATGCCATTGGCTTTATTTTTTATTTTTACGGTAGAAAGCACCAATACTTTTGAAGCGTCAAGTTCTGAATCATCCAAAACTCTAGAATTTCCTAAAATACGTTCTAACTCAGATATTTTTACCTCAAGCATACCTTGTGCATCTTTGGCAGCATCATATTCTGCATTTTCAGACAAATCACCTTTGTCTCTTGCTTCACCTATGGCTTGTGATATTTTTGGACGTTCTACATTCTTTAGTTGATCGAGCTCATTTTTCAAGCGCTCATAACCTTCTTTTGTAAGATAAGATACGTTACTCATAATTGTTTCGTTTTAATTAATAATTGGTCTTTAACCAACAAAACCTTGACAAAGCCAAGGAATTATAAAACAAATGTACAAAAAATTAAATTTAAAATTATATCTTGCCATCAATTAATACCATTTCTTTATGAAAAAAGTACTTTTCTCGTTGCTATTAATACTATTTTGGGCTTGCCCGTCAGATACTGTTGTCAATAACAATCCATATCTACGTCCAACGAGTTTTAGTTATGATATCAATATGAATCTCCCTGCATATAGTAACCTTCAATTTGCTAGTAATTTTGTTATTTTAGATAATATCGGTATTAATGGTGTTATTGTTTTTAATACAGGAACGGGTTATGTAGCTTATGAGCGTAGTTGCTCCAATCACAATCTCAATAGTTGTTCATTGCTCGATGTAGTTGGTATAGAAGCAACATGCCAATGTGCAGATGCTATAAAATACAGCATTTTTACAGGACAAATAATTAACGGTACTGGAGATTATGGACTACTCACTTATCGCGTAACACAGTCTGGAGATGTATTACGCGTCACGAATTGATAAAATTCAAAAAAAGAAAACTGTTGTATTGAACCTCTCATTTCGATACGGAGTGAGAAATCTCTTTTTAAATTAAAAAATTCATATTAACTTTTAGCGTTGTTTTTTGAGCCGCAAGCGATGATACTTTGCTAGTATTACATTAAATTTGCCTACCATTTAAAAAATCTAAAAATGAAATATTTTATAATCGCCATATTTGCTTTAAGTTCAATAACAGCTTGTAAGCACAGTAGCAAAGGACACGACGCAAAATCTGGAGCAACCAAAATAATTGACAAAATACATTATGATAAAGAGAAACATCTTGCTAATGTGAAACAATTAACTTTTGGAGGTGATAATGCAGAAGCATATTTCAGTACAGATGATAAAAAAGTAGTTTTTCAAGCTAAAAACCCTGCTTGGGATGCACCTTGTGACCGTATTTATATGATGAATGTAGATAAACCACTTGGCAAAGATGAAATACCGCAACTTATCTCTACGGGAACGGGAAGAACAACATGTAGTTTCTTCATTAACAATAACCAAAATGTTATTTATGCTTCTACGCATGAGACAAGCGAAGACTGCCCTCCTGTTCCTAAAAAAGAAGACCACGGTGGGAAATATATTTGGCCTGTATATGATTCTTTTGATATTTATGTGTCCGATCTAAAAGGAAATATCATTAAAAAATTGACTAATGAACCTGGATATGACGCCGAACCAACAGTATCACCTCAAGGTGACAAAATAGTATTTACCTCTATGCGAAGTGGTGATTTAGAACTATGGACTATGGATGCCAACGGTGGGAATTTACACCAAGTAACCAATGGATTAGGTTATGATGGCGGTGCTTTTTTCTCTCCTGATGGCAAAAAATTGATTTTTAGATCATCACGCCCAAAAACACCAGAAGCAATTAAAGAGTATAAAGACCTTTTGGCAGATGGACTCGTTATGCCTACACATATGGAACTTTATGTATGCAATGTAGATGGTTCTGATTTGAAAAAAATAACCGATTTAGGTTCTGCAAACTGGGCACCTTATTTTCATCCTAATGGCAAAAAAGTAATATTCTCTACCAATCACCATAAGAAAAAACACGATGGTTTTAATCTTTTTATGATTAATACCGATGGTACAGGACTTGAACAAATAACCTATGATGGTATTTTTGATGCTTTCCCTATGTTTTCTTATGATGGTAAAAAATTGATTTTTTCTTCAAACAGAAACAATCACGGAACACACGAAACAAACTTATTTATAGCAGATTGGGTAGAGTAGTTTAATGTGGTTTTTTTTACAGTGATAAACTGTATTAAAGTTTATAAGAAATACCGATACCTATAACTCTCGGAAAAACAGCTGTTCTTTCGCTTGCTATCATAAATGCACTTAAAGTATTGGATTCTTTATAGCTTGTGCCTAATATGTTTTTGCCAAAAAGTTCAAAGCTCCAAGCGCTATTTTCACCTTGATAAAATAATGATGCCTCCAAAGTATGAAACTGCTCTTTGTTTGTGTTATTTTTGTTTAAATAATTAGTGTAGCTATATTCACAGTTAAATATAAAATTTTTATAATCGTAATCTAAAGTAAGATATGGCGTTATTGTACGCGTTTTGCTATTATGTGAGCCGTAATAATACGTTGCAAATTGATGCTTAAAACCTATTCTTAATTCTGGAAATTTAGTATATAAGGTGCGAATAGCAAAATCATAATTTGTACTAATACTTTTATTTTTTATAGCTGTATTATTTTGTAAACTAACATAACTATTGTTAGCTGTAAACCAATTAAGACTTAATTTTAGTCTTTTGATACGTTTTTCAAAACGCGAATTAAACGTTGTGCTTTCATTCGGATTATCTTGCATAAATACAGTATAATACTGATCGGTATTGGCATCTATCGCAATTTTTTTTGATACAGATTTTACTTGTTTTTTATATTGTGCGGTCGCGTAAAACATATAACCGCGGTAAGCATTTCTCCGTTTATAATTAAATATTAACCGATGATACACTTCGTTTGATACATTTTCATTGCCTTTGAATACTGTATTGTAAGATTCTAATAGATACCGGTTGCTATAGTTTTTTATAGTAGAAAAATCACTTACTAAATCATAATTAAGACGAAATACCTTAGAGGCTTTTATCTTCCATTCTATAGCCAACGCAGGAAGTGCTACCGTCTTGTTTTCAGTGGTTTTTTGATTTTGATTAACGAACCAATTATAATGATGTAAGGCGATGCTTTGTTTGAAAGTGAATTTTCCCACTAGAAATTTATAAGTCAAATCGCCATACAAATCTAAAATGCGATAATCAATAGTATTGTTAAAACCAGAGTTTTCAAAAGAAACGGCAGTACCATTGTCAAGTTTTTGGTAGTCCTTATTACTAAAAAAACTACGGGTATGATTAGCGCCAAAAGTGGTATAAATATTGTTTGTGCGATTAATCAGCCAAAAATCTTTAAGTATAAAATTGATTTTCGTGCTTTTTGCTGCTATATTTTGGTTGAGTCTGAATACTGTTTGACTGGTATTAAGCGGAATAATATTTTGTAAAATAGCATTGTTTGTTAGCCAATAATTACTATTGTTACTCTTGTTATGACGTATGTTTAGTAAGGCAGAAAAAACATGTTTTTCGCTTTGGTTTTTGTGCCAAGCAATATCTTGGGTAAATGTTGTGCCTTTGTTTTGTTTGTTTTCATCAATGCTTTTGGTAATAGTATTGATTTGCGATGTTAAATCATTGGCTTTGCTATTGTTATTTTGATTCAGTTTGCTATCAATAGTCCAAACCGTCTTATCAGATGGATAATACTTGAAACTGAGTTTTGCTATGCCAAAATCTGTAGTTGTGTTTATAATGTTGTTTTTAGTTTCATTAAATGTAGAATAACTAGTATTACTCACTTTCAAAAACTGATTTGTTTTGGAAGAATAGATGCCATAAACACTTAAATCCATATTTTTTAGCTCTTGCTGAATGATGTTTAATGCCGCAAAAGACTGTTTACTTGCTTTGGTTTCTTCAGGTGCAATAAAATACTGTAAATCATTAAAATTTTGTTTGATGTTTTTGCTGAATATGGCATTTACGCCACCTTCATAGTTCATATAATCTCGTAAACTAAAAACATTGTCATTTATAGTGTTGTGGTTGCCAATAAAATTGACAGTGGTTTTGGGTGCATAATAAAATGTGTTTGCAGCGGTTTTATAGTATGCATCATTTGCTTTGTATACATCTAAATCACCAAAGAGAAAATGGTCTTTGCCTTTTTTTAGTTTGATATTGATTGCCATTTTAGTTTTGTCAGACAAGCCTTTGAGAAAGGAAATGGCATTGTAGTCTTTTATGATTTCTATTTTATCTATAACATCAGCAGGAATATTATCAACGCCTAATTTGGTATTGCCTCCAAAGAATTTTTTGCCATTGACAAGAAGTACAACTACCTTTTCACCTTGTACTTTTACGCCGCCATTTTTAGTAACTTCTACACCAGGGAGTTTTTTGAGTACATTTTTAAGTTTGCGCTCACTTCCTGTAGTGAAGTTTTTGGTATTGTATGTTATGGTGTCATTTTGGTTTGTTACGGGCAGTTCTTCTACGGTTACACCATCGAGCAGTTCTGCAGCTGGTTTCAGTTCAAAAGCTTTGTTTTGGTTTTTGTCTGCTACAAAACGATACGTCAATTTTTCAAAACCAAGATAACTAATAGAAGCTACTATACTATCATTTTTTTGTAAGAGTATTTGAAACTTACCTTCATCATCTGTGATGGCATATTTGATTGCTGTTTTTGCTTTGCAAATGACATTGGCATAGGCAAGTGGTATTTGCTCGCTATCTGTAACAACTCCTCGAAATACAATTTTTTGAGCATAGCCGCTGTATGTGAATAGTAAAAAAATGTAGAGTAGCTGTTTCATATGTATTATTTTATATTCTTCTCCCGTCTTTTTATTATGCAGATTAACTTATGATTTATCTTTATTCATGAGATTTCTCACATGCGTTCGAAATGACAGCTATTTTCAAGATTGCGCTCTGTTTGCGCTCTTATCTCTTTTTTCTTATCTCTTAATGCTCTTCTTTCCAGCGTGCACGCATTTCTGCACCAATGGCTAGAAACTCCTCATTACTCACTTTTTTGCCTTTTGTTGGTTTTTTTATTGAGACTTCAAGATCTTCGCCCAATGCTATCTCAGTAGCTTGGTATGTAAGTCCCTCACCATAGTTTATACGGAGTATCAAACCCGGAAGTCCCACATAACCACGAGGGCCAAAAGCAAGTGGTATGCTCGGTGCAAACCAAGCTGTAACGGTACGTTTTTTACCTGCTTTATTTATAGTTTCTATAGTTGTTGCTTTGATACACTCGTAGTTGCCTATTTTTTTAGTTTCATCAGCTATTTTCCATTGTGGTATAGGGCGTGTTATCAAAAATTGTTGCCCGTAAGCTTCTTCTTGACATAATATTTCTTTAGTATCGCTGTAGTAGTTTGCGTCATACATTTTTACTATAAAGCTATCTTGAAGAGATGCATCATCTGTATTAACTTGTTTATCTAGTGAAAATAAACTTGCATTAGCTGCTATATTTAAGCTAAAACTTAATTTTTTGGAAGCTTTTAGAAATTCAGCAGCAACTTTTCTAAATCGTTCGTTTTTTTCTTTACTATATTTATTATTCTCTTTGTCAAGAGGATTCTTAGTTGCTGTAATTTTGTATTTTATTTTTCCTTTTAGCGGGCTCGGTTTTGTGTTAAAGCTGAATAGTAGGACAAAAGCACTTAGTAGTAGTTTTTTCATTTTCTTATTGATTTACGTGTTTGTTCTCTACAAAGATATATTTATTATTTGTTCATAAAATGAAAACCTATCAATTAATGCTCTTCTTTCCAGCGTGCGCGCATTTCTACACCAATGGCTAGAAACTCCTCATTGCTCACTTTTTTGCCTTTAGTTGGTTTTTTTATTGAGACTTCAAGGTCTTCACCCAATGCTATCTCAGTAGCTTGGTATGTAAGCGTTCCTCCATAGTTTATACGGAGTATCAAACCCGGAAGTCCCACATAACCACGAGGGCCATAAGCAAGCGGTATGCTCGGTGCAAACCAAGCTGTAATAGTTCGTGTTTTACCTGCTTTGTTTATAGTTTCTATAGTTGTTGCTTTGATACACTCGTAGTTGCCTATTTTTTTAGTTTCATCAGCTATTTTCCATTGCGGTATAGGGCGTGTTATCAAAAATTGTTGCCCGTAAGCCTGTTTTTGACAGAGTACTACTTTATTGTCACTATAGTAGTTTGCGTCTTGATTTTTTGATATACCTCTAGTGTAGATAGATATATCATCTGTATTAACTTGTTTATCTAGTGAAAATAAACTTGCATTAGCTGCTATATTTAAGCTAAAACTTAATTTTTTGGAAGCTTTTAGAAATTCAGCAGCAAC
>JALSVQ010000040.1 GCA_027073495.1 Flavobacteriaceae bacterium
TTGTTAATATTGGCGTTGTATTGCAATCAACTGTATAATCATTAGTTATCGTTGGTTTTGTAGTAATGATGTTTTGTAGTGTGTTAGCATTGTTTGCACTATATGTTTTGTCATCATACATAAAAGCAGCATTGCTATGACAATGTCCTAAACAAGCAGCATGTCCTATTTCGTCTGGTTCAAAATGGTTTTCTAATCGCTTGGTCAAAGTATCTTGTGTTTGTGCTGTCATACAGGCTGTTCCGCTACAAACACGCACTTTGTGTTTTTGTGCCGTTTCTTTAGTAAAATCATAAAAAGATGCCGTTCCGTAAACTACCGCATCACCGAGTAAAAAATCTTTTGCGGTTTGTTGTAGTTTTTTTACTGCATCATCTTGCGCTACTTGCGAAGCAATTGTTTCAAATAGATTATTTTCTAAACCATTGCGTGCTGATAGTGAACGTGAACTTTTATTTGCCATTACTCCAATTTTGAATTTGTTTCAAAGCTACGTAATATTTTTAAATTATTTTTTTAATAAAGGTATATTTTATATTCGTTGTCTTTTTTGTTCAAGATGATTTTTGATATATCCCAAAAATAAAATCTGAATCATTTTTAATTAAATATTCATCTTCTAATCTGAAAAGTTTTTCTAATATTTCAAGTTTTTTCTCATCTAAATTTACAAAATGATGAGCTATATCTTTCAACACATTCATCAGTATATTACCACCGTATGGTTTTTCAACAATTGTATTGAAATTGGAATGAATAGCTGGCAATATACTCGCAGAATCTACACATTCTGAAGGGTCTGCCAAAATCATTCTTATAATACCTGATCCATGAAATTTCTTTTTTAATAAATTTGATTTATATCGGGTTCTATATTCTTTTGGTATTGTATTTAAAGCTTCGTTAATTTTTGTGATTTGATGTTTAGGAAATTGTAATCTAGTTGCCCCAACGTATTCATTTATAACAAGAAGTCCATCAGGTTTTAAGCTGTTTTTAATTGTACTTGCTACAAAATCATGTATATTGTCAAAGTGATGTAATGATGCATGAAAAAAAACAATATCAAAATATTCTTTAGGAATTTTATAATTATTAAAATCTTCACAAACAAATTTTATGTTTTTGAGGTTTAGTTTATTAGCTTTAGATTCTGCTTCTAACATTCTGTTTTCTGCAATATCTACACAAATAATTTCTGCGAAATTTGAATATTTAGCTAATTCAATCTCATAGTGACTTAAACCACTCCCTAAGGATATCAATCTTAAATTTTTTCTGTTTCGTAAATGATTTTCAACTAAATATTCTATATAATCAATATCTTTATTCCCTGTAATTAACAGGTTCCAGCGTTCATTGACTTTAGGAATTGTCCACCAATCTGCACTTGTATAATCTAATTGATTAAATGTTTTTTCTGTTCTTCTTATTCCTGTGATGTTTAATTTTGATAAAATAAAACCAAATCCTCTTTGCCTGAGTTTATGCAATAAATCAATACTATCGTCTATTGTTATTAATTTTTTCATTTTATTTTGAATTTGTTTCAAAGCTACGCAATATTTTTTTAATAAAGGGACACTTCTTAATTTGGTGACCAAACTCAATATTTATTTCTAGTTATTCAAAATTTGCTTGTTATATATCCCACAATAAAGTCATTTGATGGTTACGACTAAGAAAAAAACTTATGGTAAAAACCTCAAAATGTATGTCGTAATTAAATATATTTTCCATCGTTAATACAAATCATATTTTAAAACAATATTTCCTACAAATCCATCTAATGGCGCATATAATTCATTAAATTTTGGATTGCTTATTGAACCATTTATAATATTTTCATATTTTGTTTGCCTTTCATCTAATATATTTTCAAAATTTATGGCAACCGTAAAATGTCCAAATTCTTTTTGTGCCGATACACCTAACAACCAATAATCTGGTGTTTTAGTTCCGTTTTCACGATATTGATTTCCAAAATAAAATGCTTCTAATCCAATTTTCCAATGTTCTTCTTCATCTTCATAAGCTAATGTTGTCGTTAATTTATTTTGTGGTGTATATTCC
>JALSVQ010000041.1 GCA_027073495.1 Flavobacteriaceae bacterium
TCTAATCAAATGGTGGAATAATAGAAAACACCTATTTTTTATATCTTATTTTCTTTGCTCAAACAGCAGCTACTTTTTACGTACGTTTCACTCAAATTTTACAAAAAACCTTCGTAGGACGATGTAGATAGCATCAAAATTATTCACTGTTTGTTTCTGCTAAAGCGAAGAAAATTTTTGATTTAAACTGTCATTCCGACAGAGCGACACAGGAGCAACGAGGAATCTTCTTCTTTGAAGTTCTTATCTTGAGATTTCTCAATGCGTATGGAAATGACAGTTGTTTTTAAGTTTTATAGCAACAGTAGCTACTTTTTTACGTACGCTTCACTTTTGATTTAAACTGTCATTCCGCTAGAGCGAGAAACGAGCAACGAGGAATCTTTTGATTTATCTGCTTTCATGAGATTTCTCAATGCGTATGGAAATGATAAGTTTTTATTGATATTTATTGCTAGTTTCAACGCTCTACGTGATATTTCTTTTACTTTTTTCCATTGCCGAAAAAAGTAACAAAAAAGGCTATTATCGTATCAAAGATATTGTTTTAAATTGAAAATAAAAATAATCATAATTTAACAATCGTTTAAACAGAACAAAAACAAGAGCTTATATAAAATAGCGTGATATTTGCAAGACAATAATAAAAAAGCATATATTTGTAAAATACGAAAAACAAAAAAATCATGAACTATTTAAAATCATTTCTTTTAGTAACTGTATTAACAAGTCTAATGAGCTGTAATTCTGCCGAAAAACTAACAAAAGAAGCTAAAACTGCAAAGAGTGACACTAAAACTGTAACAAAATCAAAGCAAAAAAACACTGCTATTGATGAAAAAACCTTGATTCATTATTCGGAATCTTATGGTTCTGTTTGTTGTCCGAAAGACCCAAAACGCGATAATCCTATTAAAAAATATATTCAAGGTTTTGAAAAACAAAACAATGTACAAATAAATACATATTACATTATTCAAGGGCGTGAAGGAGAAGCAACCTACTATGTTAACTTGGATAACCTCAATAAAAAACAACAGTATCGTTTTATTATGGAACGTGCATATGTTGATTACGATGCTGCTGATAAAATACTAAAAGCGGCTTATCCACTGTTTAAAAAAGTTCCTAAAGGTTTTAAAATTCAAAAACTATAAATCACTAAGCAAAAGACTGCATGTCAATCAGTTTTTTGTACGCACCATCTTTGGCTATTAGTTCTTGGTGCTTGCCTTGTTCTATTATTTTACCTTGCTGCATTACAACAATCAAATCAGCATTTTGAATAGTAGAAAGTCTGTGTGCTATAACTACAGAAGTACGGTTTTGCATCATTTTGTTTAAAGCATCTTGTACCAAACGCTCTGATTCGGTATCTAAAGCCGAAGTGGCTTCATCAAGTATCATAATTGGTGGGTTTTTGAGGACAGCGCGTGCTATACTCAAACGTTGTTTTTGTCCGCCAGAAAGTTTTCCTCCTGCGTCACCAATATTGGTGTCATATTGCTTTGGTAGCGCCATTATAAAATCGTGAGCATTGGCTATTTTACAAGCTTCTTGTATTGCTTCAAGGCTTACATCTTTATCCATTCCTAAGGCTATATTGTTACGGACTGTATCATTAAAAAGTATGGCATCTTGAGTAACAATACCCATCAAACCACGCAATGCTTTTTTGTGAATGCTTTTAATATTTACACCATCCATCTTTAAAGCTCCTGTATTAACATCATAAAAACGCATTAACAGATTGGCTATAGTGCTTTTTCCGCTTCCTGATTGTCCTACAAGAGCTACTATTTTCCCTTTTGGTATGGTTAATGAAAAATCATCTAAAACAACTTGTTCCTCATAAGAGAAGGTGATGTTTTCTAATGCTATTTCGTTTTCAAAATTGGTTTTATCAATAGCATCTATGGTGTCCGCTATTGGGTTTTTGGTTTCGAGAATGGTCAGGATACGTTCTGCTGATGCATTTCCTATTTTGATACTATAAACAGCATTAGATATCTGTTTTACAGGCTGTAATATGCTATAGGCAAGGAGCAAAAACATAATGAGTGTAGCGCCTTCCATTTCTCCCGAGACTACTAATTTTCCACCGTAAAAAAGAATAGCAACAATGACTAAAACACCTAAAAACTCACTTACAGGTGAAGATAAATTTTGTCTGTTTAACATTTTATTTACCTTAGTAAATAGCGTTCCTGTAATAGACTCAAATTGATTTTGCTTTTGTTCTTCTGCATTAAACCCTTTGATAACACGTAGTCCTGTCAAGGATTCTTCTATTTGCGATAAAAAATGTCCATTTTCTATTTGCACTGCATCTGATTGTGCCTTGAGTTTTTTACCAATAAAAGCTATAATTCCACCTGCAAAAGGTAAAAAAATGAACATAAAAATGGTAAGCTTCACACTTATAACTAACATGGAAATCAGTGAAATGATAATTGTTAATGGTTCGCGCACCAACATTTCTATCAAGCGCAAAAAAGACCATTCTACATTTCCCACATCTGAAGTCATACGTGCTAAAATATCGCCTTTTCGTTTTTCAGAGAAAAAAGACAAAGGCAGATCTAAAACCTTTTTGTACATGGCATTACGAATATCTTTTACAACACCATTACGGAGAAAAGTAATGAAGTACAAGGCACTATAAGCAAAGATGTTTTTGAGTAAAAACAATACAATAATCAGCACAATAACAAGTAGTAAAGCACCTTGCATGCCATTGGTTTCTATCTGTTGTGTAAACTGATAATTCATAGTTTGCATCAAAAAATCTTTAATCCCAAACCAACCCGACCAAACAGGAGCAGTATGTACACGCTCGGTATTTTTGAACAAAACATTGAGCAAAGGACCAACCGCTATAAGACTTAGCACATTAAAAATAGCTTGAAAAACATTACTGATAATGTTTAAAAAAGCATATTTTTTGTAAGGTAAAGCAAAGGCTAATATTTTTTTGATGTATTCCATAAATTCAATGCTAATTAATATGTTGTAGTCATCGTTTCATCAACTTGAATGATAAAGTCTGCTGCATTTTTTGAATCTTTATCAAATGCTTTAGGATTGGCTACACTTTTTGTCGTAATAGTCACTATTTTTAATGCAGGATTGGCTTGTTTGAGATACCAAACAATGCCTTCGTGTTCATCAGAATGATAAGAACCATTATAATGAATAAACGGTTGGTTTACTTTTTTATTTTTCAGAATAAAATAAGCCATTGTAGCGTCTTTTATAGCTTGTGCTTTTGGCATATTGATTTTCATTTTTTCGGGCATATATTTCATATGCTCCATTTTGGTCATAGCTACGTAGGTTTTGAGCCTAGCATCATATTGAATTGGCAATGGCGCTATCCATGTTTTTTCTTTTACACTTAACGTATCCAAACCTTCAAAACCTTTTTTGAAAACCACATGTGCATATCTTCTCGGTACATTACTTGCTACAACAGGAAGTTTGTTTTTTTTAGCATAATCTACCAAGGGTTTATAATCTGTATTGTAGTTTGGCCACAAACGCGCTAATGAATCCAATGCTTTTTGATTAATCGAATCTTTTAAGTATAAATTAATTTCATTTTGATTGTCAGCCTCGAGCATTTCAAAACCTAAAGTTAACTTTGATTTTTTATTCAAATCTTTTGCCACAGCAAGCTCCAACCAATGCGCAATGGGATTGTTATGGTACTCTCCAAACATAATTATATCTGCTTCTTCCAATTTTTTAAGCATTTTTTTATAATTGGTTTTTTTACCATTGCTTTTGAATAATTTATAAGCTGGTTTTTGTTGCGCCTGCATTCCTAGCGTCATAAAAAAGACCATTAGCAGTGTCAAAATTGATTTCATATACTAATATTTAGTTATTGTAGTAATTAATAGCGACAAATTTATAACTTTGTATTCGCTTTTCTTCTCCTTTTGAAGAAATATTAACTAATATACTTTAATTATGAAAAAAAATGTAGCAATAGTACTCATCATTTTAGGTCTTGCAATGGTTTATATTGGTGGCTTCCATGCGCCAAAAATTATGCTTCCTCCTATTATCACAGGTTTAGGATTTTTTGCCATAGCTGCTGTTTTTATCAAAGAAAATAATTAAAAAATAATAATGTCATTTCGATACGTAGTGAGAAATCTCATAATTAGTAATTTAATAAATTCTTCGTTGCTCCTGCGTTACACTGTCGGAATTGCAAATATCACATATTAAGAAAAAAAATAATTTAAAAAATACAACTCATGAAATATTTACCAATAGCTTCCAATTTATTTATAAAAAATAGAAAAAAGTTCAAAGCACAACTCAAAGCAAAGGCATTGGCTATATTCAACTCCAATGATATTTACCCTGTAAGTGCAGATAGCACATTGCCCTTTGCACAACACCGTGATATTTTTTACCTCTCAGGAGTTGATCAAGAAGAAAGTATCTTGGTATTATTTCCTGATGCACCTAAACCAGAACATCGCGAAATGTTGTTTTTAAAAGAAACCAATGAACATATTGCTGTTTGGGAAGGCGAAAAATTAACCAAAGACAAAGCCTTTGAAGTTAGTGGTATAAAAAGTGTCTATTGGTTACAAGATTTTAAAGCTGTTCTTGCTGAAGTAATGACGCAAGCTGAATATGTTTATATTAATACCAACGAACATTACCGTGCCAATGTTGAAACAGAAACACGTGAAGCACGTTTTATCAAACAGTTAAAAAAAGAGTATCCTGCACATGATTATAAGCGCAGTCAACCAATATTACAACGCATACGTTCTATTAAAGAGCCCGAAGAAATTGCATTAATTCAACAAGCCTGTGATATTACTGAAAAAGGATTACGCAGAATCTTAAAATTTGTAAAACCAGAAGTTACAGAATACGAGATAGAAGCCGAATTTATCCACGAATTTATTCGAAACAGAGCAGATGGTTTTGCTTATACACCAATTGTAGCTAGTGGTTATAATGCTTGTGTATTGCATTACATAGAAAACAATCAAGTGTGTAAGGCTGGAGATGTTATCTTGCTCGATGTTGGTGCAAGTTATGCTAATTATGCTAGTGACATGACACGCTGTGTGCCTGTTTCAGGTAAATTTACAGCCCGCCAAAAAGACGTGTATAATGCAGTACTTCGTGTTAAAAACAAAGCTGCCAAAATGCTTGTTCCAGGAACACTTTGGGCTGCTTATCAAGAAAAAGTGGGTAGAATAATGGAGCAAGAACTTCTTGGTTTAGGATTACTTACCGAAGACGATATCAAAAATGAAGATCCAAAATGGCCTGCTTACAAAAAATATTTTATGCACGGCACATCGCATCATATGGGGTTAGACACACATGATTATGGTATTTTAACTGAACCAATGCAAGCAGGAATGGTATTTACAGTAGAACCCGGCATCTATATTCCAGAAGAAAATTTAGGAATACGCATTGAAGATGACTATGTTATCCAAGAAACTGGAGCACCAATCAACTTAATGAAAAATATACCAATTACTGTTGAAGAGATAGAAGCTTTAATGGCTGAATAATGGCATTTATTACCTACAAAAACATAAAAGTACACTACACGTCTCAAGGTTTGGGACGTGTTGTTGTTTTGCTCCATGGTTTTTTAGAAAGTAGTACGATGTGGAGTGAAGTAGCACCTTATCTAGCTAAAAACCATCAAGTAGTAAGCATTGATTTGTTAGGTCATGGACAAACAGCTAGCTTAGCTTACGTACATACTATGGAAGCGCAAGCCGAAATGGTAAAATATGTATTAAAACAATTAGGAATAAAAAAACATGCGCTCATTGGACACTCTATGGGAGGTTATGTGGCTTTGGCCTTTGCCAATTTATTCCCAGAGCGTATTACACAAATAGTACTACTTCACAGCACTGCATTACCAGATTCTCCTGAGCGTTTAATAAACCGAGACCGCGCTATTGCAATGATAAAAAACAATAAAAATACCTTTATCAAAATGGCAATTCCAAATCTATTTAATATAGCTAGTAGAAAATTATTTAGTGAAGCGATAACAGCGCTTAAAACGGAAGCACAAGGTATGGATATTCAAGGTATCGTTGCTGCTATAGAAGGTATGAAAATACGTAAAAACCGAACTGAAATATATCATAATGCGCGTTTTCCAATATTGTTTATTGCTGGTGAAAAAGATACGGTTTTAGATTTTAACACACTAAAAGATGAAGTGATGCATACGCCAGTATTATTCAAGGTTTTTCCTACTGGGCATATGAGTGCTATAGAAAATAGTGCATTATTAATAGCAACTTTAGCTGATTTTTTGAAAAGCTGATTTTATCAAAAAATAATCACGTATCTTTGGCAGCTATGATAGAACGTAAAAGCAATACTACTTATGAGCGTGCCGTTTTGGTTGGAATAATACATCAACACCAAGATGAGATAAAAGCTACAGAATATTTAGATGAATTGGAATTTCTCACCCTTACCGCAGGAGGTAAAGTAATTAAAAGATTCACTCAAAAAATAGACAAAGCCAATCCTAAAACATTTATTGGAACAGGAAAATTGGATGAAATAAAAGCTTATGTAGATAGCAATGCTATTGACATTGTTATTTTTGATGATGAACTCACTCCAGGGCAACAAAAAAATATTGAACGTATTCTCGAACTAAAGATATTAGACAGGACTAATCTCATATTAGATATATTTGCACAACGCGCACAAACACACTATGCACGAACACAAGTAGAATTAGCGCAATACCAATATTTATTACCACGGTTAACAGGGCTTTGGACGCATCTCGAGCGCCAACGCGGAGGTATAGGAATGCGTGGTCCTGGTGAAACAGAGATAGAAACAGACAGGCGTATTATCCGTGATAAAATAGCTTTGCTCAAAAAGAAGCTACTCACTATTGACAGACAAATGGCAACACAGCGTGGAAACCGCGGAAAATTAATACGTGTAGCGCTGGTAGGTTATACCAATGTTGGTAAATCAACCTTGATGAACGTAGTGAGTAAATCAAATGTTTTTGCAGAAAACAAGCTGTTTGCTACCTTAGACACTACAGTACGTAAAGTAGTGATTGGCAACTTGCCTTTTTTACTATCTGATACGGTTGGTTTTATTAGAAAACTACCTACACAACTGGTAGAGTCTTTTAAATCTACTTTGGATGAAGTCCGTGAAGCTGATTTATTATTGCATATTGTGGACATTTCGCACCCTAATTTTGAAGAACATATTGAATCTGTAAACCGAATTTTGGCAGATATAAAAGCACAAGATAAGCCAACACTATTGGTTTTTAATAAAATAGACGCTTATACACACGAAACTATTGCTGAAGATGATTTAGAAACCATACGA
>JALSVQ010000042.1 GCA_027073495.1 Flavobacteriaceae bacterium
ATTATGTACAATATGATAAAAAACTTCTTCATTTTAGTTTATATTTATGATTTAATACGAATTCTATTCTTCCTCTTTTTTCCATATTACATAAGTGATACCTGCCCAGACTATATTTACTACTACTATACTAAAAAAGAATAGTTCTTTTCCTGTTTTAGAGGTATATCCCGCAATTCCGAATAGATAAAATGCAACTAATGCAAATGACACAACCAAACCAACAAAATATGCGATTTTTCCTTTTTTTGTTAAATGTTTTAATAATATTCTTTCTAACATGATTTTTGTTTTTTTATATTTATAATGTAAAGATAAGACTTAATCAAATCTCTTATAGCCTCAATCTATATTCGTAAGGAATGAATCAATATTTGATGGGTTATTTAGAAAATACGTTATAAGATTGGCTAGACAAAAAGCAATATTTTCCACAATATCAGTTCTTTGTTCGATTCATTTAATAATTGTTCCATATTTAAATTATTGATATCTAAATACACAACAAGAACCTAATTCATTATATAAGGTGTATTGAGCTGAAAAGTAGGAATAGAAACACTGAATTTTTTGGTTGTAGTAAAATTAACAACTTCAAAAAAACCACGCATTGCTCCTATAGGCGATGATAATAAACTCCCTGATTGGTAGGTATGTGATTGCCCAGGTTGTATTACAGGTTTTTCACCAACAATACCTTCTCCTGCTATCACTTCCATACGGTTAAGGGCATCAAAAATCTCCCATTTACGAGCTACCACCTGAATGGCATCTTTGCATTGGTTCGCTATAGTAATATGGTAATGAAAGGCAAAGTGAAGCCTATAGTTTTGAAAATAAGTACCTTCAAAACTAGTCTTAACCGAAATTTTAATGCCTTTGGTGACCTTTTGAACCATAATAAATAATGATTTATTCTTTGCTAATTTTTACAAATATAGACATTTTTATCCTATTTCATTTGTTTTTATGTCATTTTTCACAAAAAAATCCTTAAGCTGAATTTCTGCTTGCATTAATGTTCCCAAAAAGCGAACGAGCGACCATTTTTTCATAAACATCCAAAAACTCAATAGTACCTTCTTTTTTCAATTCTTGTATTTTTCGTAAGGCATATTGCTACGACCATCAAAAAATACAACGGAGATGCCAAATGCTCTTGAAATTTTTGACAAAGCTGCTTTGACGTTATAGATTTCCCAAACACGCTATAAAAACCAATATTAAACCGCTAACGGCGCGCCATTAGAAAAAGTAAGGTAGATAAAAGTGATGTACACCAAAAATAATATTAGCCCTTTTACCCAAGTAATTTCCATTTTTTTTGGGGCTAGTACCAAAGGCAATAACCCTATTGAAATGGCAAGCATCCAGAAAATATCAAAATTGAGTAAGGCCAAATCTCCTGCTTGAACTGGTATTGGTTTTATTAATGCTGTTAAGCCTAAAACAGAAGCAATATTAAATATATTAGAACCAATAAGGTTTCCTAATGACAATGCTTTTTCTTTTTTAAGTGCTGCAATGATAGAAGCTGCAAGTTCTGGTATACTTGTGCCTAAAGCAATCATACTTACCGAAATAACGCGTTCACTAACTTCAAATTTCTTTGCAATTATTATTGCTCCCTTCACGAGCCAATCTGAACCTAGCCACAATGCCACGCCTCCAATAAGTAACCAAATAACTATTTTTCCATAACCAACTTGAGCTAAATCATCATCAATTTCATCATCTTCAAACGCTTCTTTTTGCTTACGATGTTTGCTAATCATCAAATAGATAAAACCGAGTAAACTGGCAAAAAGTATTCCGCCTTCTAAGCGTGAAAGCAGTAAATCATTCTTCAAAAAAAAATACAAAACTATTGAAACCAAAGCAAGCATAGGCCAATTCATTTTATAAAAATCTTTACTAACCGTCAAAGGTGCAATGATAGCTGTAAGCCCTAATACTAGCGCGATATTAGCAATATTAGAACCGATTACATTTCCAAGAGCAATAGCAGGGTGATTGTCTAATGCTGCTTTTAAACTTACAATTAGCTCAGGAGCCGAAGTTGCAAAAGAGACCACTGTCATCCCAATAATGAGTTTTGACAAATTCATTTTGAACGAAAGTCCTACCGATGATTTTACAAGCATTTCTCCTCCCAAAATCAACAGTAATAAACCTGCTATAATATATCCAATACTAATCATGTGTTCTATTTTTGGCAAATATATCATTCTTTATAAAAGATATTCGTAAAAATTAAAAAAAAAGAAAAATTTTAAGTATTTTAGCAACTAAATATTTTTTGAAATGATTAATAAACTTAAAGAGAATTACGGTTTTTTACTAGAAGAAGCTTTATTAAAAGAAATAGAAGAAGTTGGTGTCTTTAAACAAATACCAGAAGGAGAAACTTTTATAAGTATAGGAGAAAAGCTCAACGCGATACCCCTAGTCATTTCAGGAGCTATGAAAGTTTTTCGCATTGATGCTAATGATGATGAACATATTTTATACTTTATAGAAACAGGAGATTCTTGTGCTATGTCACTTGCCTGCTGCGTTAATGGCACAAAAAGTAATATTAGAGCAGTAGCAGAAACCGAAACCGAAGTCGTACTTATACCAAGTAGCGCTATGGACGAATGGCTTGTTAAATATAAAACTTGGAGAAGTTATATTCTTGATAGTTATAATATTAGACTTAATGAACTCCTTGAAACTATAGACAGTTTAGTCTTTATGAACATGGAAGAACGCCTGATGAAATATCTCAGTGATAAAGTGAAAATACAAAAAAACACGACACTTGATGTAACGCATCAACAAGTAGCTTTAGAGCTACACACCTCGCGTGTTGTGATATCAAGATTGCTCAAGAAATTAGAAAATAATGGTGCTATTAAACTAGCACGGAATAAAATAGAACTCTTGAATTTTTAATTAAATTTAGTATTTAGATTAATAGCTCCTTATAAAAGACTAAAGGCGCTTAAACCAAAGTAAGGAGTTTCATTTTTAACGCTCAATTTAAAAAAGATTTATTCTTTTTTATCTGATTTTGGAGGTGATAATTTATATATAAGATAACCAATACCAACCACAAAGTGAAGTGCCAATACTATTATAATAATTTTAGTCATTAAATTCATAAGCTTATTGTTGCATGAGTTTTATTTGTGTAACTGTTGCTATTGAGAGTGCCTTAGTTTTGGCTTGATTTGCTATTTCACCATAAAAATACTCATCAATAGTCATATTAAAAAGCGCTTTCCAGCGAGCAAAAGCCTCTTCTTTAAAAGGATATTTTTGATGAATACGATAATGCGCTTGCATCGGGCGACCTCTAAAAGAACCTGTACCAAACAAAATAGATTCCCAAAAATCGTACATTTTAGGTAAATGTGTTTCCCAATCTACTTGAGCCACTCCATTAAAAATAGGTGATAATATGGCATCCTCTCCCACTTTTAGGTAAAATGAATCAACAAACACTTTGATATCATCACGATTTTTTATATCTGGTTTCATTGTTTTTATAAGTTATTAGTTAAAACTTGAGTCAAAGGTACATCAATTTCAGAAATAACTCTGTAATATTTATCACATAACAGTAAATAATAAATATGTGACATTTATTACAATGAATAGCTCAATTATTCATTATTTTTGCAAAAAAATATATAACAAATATGAATTATATCAAATCGGAATCAGAATTTAATTCTATACTAAAAAATGAATTAGGCGTACTCTTTTATTTTTCTACCGTTTCGTGCAATGTTGGCGAAGCATTAGAATCTAAAGTAGAAACAATGACTAAGGAACATTTTCCAAAAATACCAATGTATTTTGTAGATACCAATGCTTTACCTGAACTAGCCGCGCAACATAGTGTATTTGTTGTTCCTACTGTTTTGGTCTATTTTGACGGTAAAGAAACTATTAGAAAAAGCAGAAATATCAGTATTGGTGACTTAGGCGCTAGTATTGAACGTTTATATAAAATATTATTTTAAAGACTTAAAAAAGTAAAAAGCATTTCGCTGTTAGACAAAAGACTAAAATATTTTTAACTATTAGTTACCTCATTAATTACAAAGAATTATCTTTGCAGTTATGGCAAGAAAAAGAAAAAAACATCCCATACTAGAAAACATAACTATTCTAGATGCTGGAGCAAAAGGAAAATGTATCGCTCGAAACGAGGACGAGCGTGTAATATTAGTATCAAATGTAGTACCTGGAGATATTGCAAACATTCAAATAACTAGAAAAAAAAGAGCTTATCTAGAAGGTACACCTACAGAAATAATAAAATATTCTGAAAAACGAACTGAACCAAAATGTGAACATTTTGGCGTTTGTGGTGGTTGCAAATGGCAACATATGGACTACAAGTACCAACTGGAATACAAAGAAAAAGAAGTACTCAACAATCTCAAACGTATTGGAAAAGTTGAAATAGAAGAAACTCTACCAATATTAGCCTGCGAAAAAACTTATTTCTACCGCAACAAAATGGAATTTTCATTTTCAGATAGTCGCTGGCTTACACAAGAAGAAATTTGTGCCAAAGATGCTGTTTATGACCGTAATGCCATCGGTTTTCATATCCCTGGAAAATTTGATAAAATATTAGACCTTAAAAATTGTTACCTTCAAGAAGAACCTTCAAATAGTATTCGCTTGGCTGTCCGTTCCTTTGCTTCCGCAAATGATATGGAGTTTTATAATGCGCGTAACCAAGCTGGTTTTTTGAGAACTTTAATGATCCGTACAAGCACAACGGGAGAAGTAATGGTGCTTATTCAATTCTTTAAAGAAGATCTTGAAAAAAGAGAAGCATTATTACAACATTTAGCCGATAAATTTCCAGAGATTACAGCATTACTTTATGTTATAAATAGTAAAGGTAATGATACTATTTATGACCAAGATGTCATTGTCTTCAAAGGAAATGATCATATAATGGAAACTATGGAAGGACTGCAATTTAAAATTGATGCCAAATCCTTTTACCAAACCAATTCGTTACAAGCATATGAGCTCTACAAAGTGGCTCGTGATTTTGCAGACCTCAAAGGTGATGAACTTGTCTATGACCTTTACACAGGTACAGGGACTATAGCACAGTTTGTAGCCAAAAAAGCTAAAAAAGTAGTTGGTATAGAAGCTGTACCAGAAGCTATTGCTGCTGCCAAAGACAATGCTTTGAGCAATAATATCAATAACGCTTCGTTTTTTGTAGGTGATATGAAGGCTATTTTCAACGAGGACTTTATCACCCAAAATGGACGACCTGATATAGTAATCACCGATCCACCACGCGATGGTATGCACAAAAATGTAGTGGCACAACTACTGGAACTTGCTCCAGAAAAAATAGTGTATATTAGCTGTAATTCTGCTACGCAAGCACGTGATTTAGATTTAATGAAAGCACAATATCGTGTGGCAAAATCGCAAGCAGTAGATATGTTTCCACACACACATCATATTGAAAATGTAGTATTAATGCTAAAAAAATAAGTTATGAAATATTATTTTCTACTCTTTATAGTCCTTAGCGTATCGACACTTTTTTATAATTGTGAAAAAGATGATATTTGCTTGGATAGCGAGCCTAAAACAAGTCGGTTAATTATCCGATTTAAAGATGCATTGGATAATACGCAATTCAAAAGTGTTGCTACACTTGCTGTTCAAGGTATTGGAAATAGTGCTGTATTGAATTTTGGCACTACAGATTCTATTGCCATACCACTCAATGCAGCCACAGATTTAAGCCAGTTTAAATTTTTTAAAAACTACAACGAAACCACCCAAAACAGTGATCAATGTGATTTCTCATATACAAGAACTGATGAATTTGTATCGCGTGCTTGCGGTTATCGCACTGTTTTTGAAAACCTAAGTCCAAGTATAGTGACAGATACAGACAATTGGATTTTGAGTTATGAAATTGTACATACAACATTAAATAATGAAGATGAAAAACACCTTATTATATACCATTAGTATTTTCTTGTTTTTCATTGTTAATGGAATTAATGCGCAAGAAAAAAATATTAAAGACAGTCTAAAAACTCCCCAAATACACAGTTTAAGAGTTGGCGTGGATATCAGCAAACCCATTATTGGTTTATTCAAAACAGCTTATAAAGCTTCTGAATTTGTAGCAGATTATCGTTTAAAAAACAATAGCTATATTGCTGGAGAATTTGGCACAGTAACACGCAGTTTTGGCGAGGTATCTTTTGCTTATCAAACCAAGGGAACGTATTATAAAATAGGGTTTGATTATAATGTTTATGACAATCTTATCGGCATGAACAATATGATTTACACAGGATTACGCTACGGTCACAGTACTTTTTCGCAAGAATTATTACATTATAACACCAATACTATTGGAAACTATTGGCCGAGTAATAGTAATACAACACCTACAAAATATGATAACCTTAATGCTTCGTGGCTTACATTAGTATTTGGTATAAAAGTAGAAACATTTAATAATATTTTTGTCAGTTCTAGTTTACAATTAAACCGTTTGATTAGCCAAAAAGAACCTAACAATTTCAAAAACCTTTATATTCCTGGTTTTAATCATGTAGGACTAAATGCCTTGAGTGCAAGCTTTAATTACACAATATCATATAATATTCCTTTCAACAAACGCACTAAAGAAAAGCTTAGAAAAGATGAATAATATATTATTATTTTTTAAATTAATACGTTGGAAAAACCTATTGATAATAGCTTTAGGACAGTTTTTGGTGAAACTATATTTAGATAGATTTTTGAGTAATCCTATATTTAGCACCAATCTATTTATAGTATTAGTTTTAAGCACCATACTTATTGCGGCAGGAGGATATATTATAAACGATATAAATGACTTGCGCGTTGATGCTATCAATAAACCAAAACGTGTATTAATTAATACATTTATTACAGAAAAAACAGCTACAAACTTGTTTTTGACATTCAACATTACAGGACTATTAATGGGTTATTTTTTAGCATTAAAAATAGGGAATCGAAACCTCTTTACGCTATTTTTATTTAGTTCTGCTCTACTCTATTTTTATAATATCACACTCAAAAAACTATTTTTAATTGGCAATTTAGCCATTGCACTATTGGTTGGTTTGAGTTTGATGCTCGTAGCAATATTTCAACTGTATCAGGTCTATCAAATAGATGGTATTGATTTGACTATAATAAATACAGTATTTAAAACTGTTTTGTATTATGCCTTATTTGCATCAATACTCAATTTTATTCGTGAGATAGTCAAAGACATTGAAGACCATGATGGCGATAAGCAAATGGGTTTTAGCACAATGGCAATAGTTTTAGGTAAAAAGACAAGTAAAATAATTGTATTAGTACTTTTATTTATACTAATAATTGCTATTTCGTATTTACTTTATGCTTATCTAAGTGAAGCTAAACGGGTCTTATACTATGGTTTTGGTTTAATAATAATACTCATATATACCTTTTTTCAAATTATAGAATCTGATTCAAATACTATAAAACACAGTAGTAATTTACTAAAAGTTATCATGTTTTATGGTTTGTTTGCATTGTTATTAATGTAATTCTGATCTATAAATGGTATGTCAAAATAGTTCTATTTGTTATATCTAAAATTTGATAATAATTTTAGCTCAAATGATTTCATATTCTAAATAATTAGCTATTTTTGCCTATGGAAACAAAGAAAAAGCAACCTACAAGAATAGTTATCACAGGAGGACCTGGAACAGGTAAATCTACTATCATCAACGAGCTTCAACAACGCGGTTATAATGTAATGGAAGAAGTGTCTCGCGAGGTAGTTCGTGAAGCTAAAGCAGAAGGAATTGATCAATTATTTACTGTAAAACCATTACTTTTTAGTGAAAAATTACTCGAAGGTCGCGAAAAACAGTTTCATGAAGCCTTAGAAAAATATGGTAATGAAACCGTGTTTTTTGATAGAGGAATACCTGATATTGCTGCTTATATGAATTTTTTAGGCAATAAATATCCTGACTTTTTTATCAAAAAAGGTATCGAGCTACAATATAATCACGTCTACATCACACCACCTTGGGAAGAAATATACACCACTGATGAAGAACGTTACGAAAATTTTCAAGAAGCACAACGCATTCATAATAAGCTTGTAAATATGTATACTATGCTCAATTATCAATTGACATTTATTCCTTTTGGAACACCAGAGAAGCGGGCAGATTACATCATCGAAACAACCAAACTACGTAATCGTATGTAATTCATTATGCATACGCCATTAGAAATACTAAAACACTATTGGAAATATCCTGCTTTTAGAGGAAAGCAAGCCAAAATTATTGAATCTGTATTAGCAGGAAAAGACACCTTAGCATTATTGCCTACCGGTGGTGGAAAATCCATTACGTTTCAGATAGCAGGACTTGCCAAAGATGGATTGTGCATTGTCGTTTCTCCGCTTATCGCATTGATGAATGACCAAGTATCTCGGCTTAATAGTCTCGGGATAAAAGCGATTGCCTTTAGCGGAAAACTGCATTTTCAAGAGCAGCTCCGCATTTTGGATAATGCTGTTTACGGCGCTTACAAATTCCTATATATTTCACCTGAACGCTTGCAGTCCGAATTATTTCAAAGCAAGCTCCAAGAAATGAATATCAATCTCCTTGCGATAGATGAAGCGCATTGTATTTCGCAATGGGGACACGATTTTAGACCCAGTTATCGCAAAATAGCTCCCATACGTGAGATTTTGCCCAATATTCCTGTGCTTGCGCTGACAGCAACTGCTACACCTGAAGTGGTAACAGATATTTGCGAGCAATTGCAGTTCAAATCACCAGTAGTGATACAACAATCATTTGAACGTTCCAATCTAACCTATACCGTAGCCAAAAGAATTGATAAAATAAGTGCTTTAGAGCGTTTATTCAACAGAAACAAAACCGCAAGTATTATCTATGTGCGTAGTCGGTATTTATGCCATGAACTGAGTGAACAACTAAGTTACCTTGGTTTTCAAACAACCATTTATCACGCTGGGCTAGCACTGGAAGAACGTGAAGCTAATTTTAAAAAATGGCTTACTAATGAAGCGCCAATAATGATAGCCACCAATGCTTTTGGTATGGGAATAGACAAAGCGGATGTGCGTTGGGTTGTCCATTATAATATACCCGAAAGTATTGAATCTTATTTTCAAGAAGCAGGTCGTGCAGGTCGTGATGGGGAAGCATCTCATGCGTTGTTACTATATAATGGTGCCGATATTGATTTATTAAAAAATCAGTTTTTAACAACAACTCCCGAAATATCTTTTATCAAAACGCTTTATAAAAAGCTGTGTCAACATTTTTCTATTGCCTACAATCAAAAAAATGAACAAGCACAAGATTTTGACTTTTATCATTTTTGTGAGCATTATCAATTCAATAAAAACAAAAGCGTTAAGGCATTACAAATATTGCATCGCGAAGGTATCATAGCCTTGTCCGAAAACTTTGGCAATCAATCAAGCATTCAATTTAGTATTGATGCTAATGAAATGGTATTGTATATGGATCGTTCAAAAAAAATGAAGCCATTGATTCAATTTTTATTACGTAATAATGGTGGTGCTTTTGAAACTTTTGTTCGTATTAATGAATATAAGATTGCAAATAAGTTATCTGTGAGCAAAAATGCTATAATTGAGCAATTGCAGTTTCTTGAAGAAGAGCAAATTCTTATTTATAATAATACCAATACCGATTATAGTATCAGTTTTTTACAAATTCGTCAAGATGATAAAACTATTAATCACATTCAAAATAATGTAAAACAACTACACAAGCAGCAATTAACCAAGATAAAAGCAATGCTTGACTTTGTCAATCAGCGAACAGTTTGTAGTTCGCGCTATTTATTGACTTATTTTGGAGAAAAAAAAACAAGTAATTGCGGAAAATGTACAATTTGTAGGAAACAAAATCAATTGAATGAAAAACAATATAACACCTTAGCGACGCACATACTAGAAAGCGTATCCAAAATACCTAAAACAGCAAAAGAAATCAGTAAAAAACTTGAACTTCTTGATACTGATTTATTACTCGAAACGATACAATTACTACTTGATCAAAAACGGTTAATGGTTAATAAATACAATCAGTATTATTTAAATGAAAAGTAAAAAAAATTGGATATTCTCAATTGGAAAACAGTTTTTACACTTTCTCCTCTTTATTAGCCAATTGTCCGCAAGCAGCATCAATATCTTTTCCTCTACTTCTACGCACATTTACAATAACATTGTTTGCCTCTAGCAAATTGATATACATCGCAATAGCTTCTTTATCTGCTTGTACAAAGTCATTACTATCAATGGCATTATACTCAATGAGGTTCACTTTTACAGGAACGCGTTTACAATATTTAATTAAAGCATCAACATCTTTACGCGTATCATTAATACCTTTCCAGACCACATATTCAAAAGTAATACGATTACCTGTTTTGACATGCCAATATTGCAGTGCATCCATTAAATCTTCGAGATTACTCACATCATTAATAGGCATCATCTTAGAGCGTATAGAATCTATAGCAGAATGCAATGATACCGCAAGGTTAAAACGTACGTCTTCATCTGCCATTTTTTTAATCATTTTTGGCAAACCAACTGTTGAAAGTGTAATTCGTCTTGGCGACATTCCTAGCCCCTCTTCAGAAGTTATCATTTTGATAGACTCCATTACATTGGCATAATTCAGTAATGGTTCTCCCATTCCCATATAGACAATGTTTGAGAGCTTATGTCCGTGATACAAAAGACTCTCTTTGTTAATAGCTGCCACTTGATCATAGATTTCTGAAGCGGTCAGATTACGCTGTCTTTTAAGTAGTGCTGTAGCACAAAACTCACAAGCCAAACTACAACCTACTTGGCTTGATATACAAGCGGTAGTACGAGATGGCGTAGGAATCATAACAGACTCAACCACAAGATCATCGTAGAGTTTTACGGCATTTTTGATGGTTCCATCTTTACTCTTCTGAATTTTATCAACGGCTATATGATTGATAACAAAATGCGTTTTGAGTAAAACTATTAGTTTTTTTGAAATATTGGTCATTTCATCAAAACTATGAGCATTTTTTTTCCAAAGCCACTCATAAACTTGTTTTCCTCGGAAAGCTTTTTCGCCTTGTGTTTCAAAAAAATCACAAATGGCAGCTTTACTCAATGCACGTATATCTTTTTTTTCTTGCATTATTTTAATTTCTTAGCGTCTTTAACTTTTTGTTTTAATAAAGCAATATCAAGAACTTCTTGCATTTTTGAAACATAGTGAAATTTCAATCCTTTAATATAAGTTGCTTTTATCTCTTCAATATCTTTTTGGTTTTCTTTACAAAGAATTAGCTCCTTTATTCCTGCTCTTTTTGCTGCCAGTATTTTTTCTTTCAATCCGCCAACAGGAAGCACCTTACCACGAAGCGTGATTTCTCCTGTCATCGCCAAATTGGCTTTTACTTTACGTTGTGTATAGGTAGAAACGATAGAAGTAAGCATAGCAATACCAGCACTTGGACCATCTTTTGGCGTAGCACCAGCAGGTACGTGTATATGAATTTTATTATTACTAATTATTTCTTCATCAATACCTAAACGCTCACTATTTGCTTTGACATATTCCAAGGCTATAGTAGCCGATTCTTTCATTACATTACCAAGACTACCAGTAAGGGTAAGTCCTTTTCCCTTGGAAGTATTAGATTCTATAAAAAGAATATCACCTCCAACACGTGTCCAAGCTAAACCTGTAACCACACCTGCGGTATTATTATTTTCATATTTGTTACGTTCGTGAGCAGGACCTAATATTTCGGTAAATTGTTCTTCTGATATTTTAGCACCTATTGGTTCTTCTTGTACAATAGTTTTGGCAACATAGCGTACTATTTTGGCTATTTTCTTTTCTAAAGAGCGTACACCAGATTCTCGTGTATAACCAGTAACAATCTTTTCTAACTGTTTTTTGGTCAATTTCAACTCTTTTGTAGTCAGTCCGTGCGCTTTTAATTGCTTTGGAAGTAAATGCTTGTTTGCTATAGCTACTTTTTCTTCTACCGTATATCCCGAGACATGGATTATCTCCATACGATCAAGTAAAGCTGGTTGAATAGTAGAAAGGCTATTTGCAGTAGCAATGAACATTACTTTAGATAAATCATAACCAATTTCAAGGTAATTATCATAAAACGAATTGTTTTGTTCTGGATCAAGTACTTCTAAGATTGCAGAAGAAGGGTCACCATTATAGCTCGAAGAGAGTTTATCTATTTCGTCTAATATAAAAACAGGGTTTGATGTTTTTGCTTTCTTAATATTTTGGATAATACGCCCTGGCATAGCGCCAATATAAGTTTTACGATGTCCGCGTATTTCGGCTTCATCTCGGAGACCTCCTAAAGACATACGTATATATTTACGTCCAACAGCTTCTGCTATAGAACGTCCCAAAGAGGTTTTCCCTACACCTGGAGGTCCATAAAGACAAATAATAGGTGATTTCATATCGCCTTTTAGTTTCAAAACGGCAAGGTATTCCAAAATACGTTCTTTCACGTCATCAAGACCAAAATGGTCATTGTCCAAAATCTTTTTAGCAGCTTTTAAATCAAATTTGTCTGTTGTCGTTTTTTTCCAAGGTAAGCTTAAGAATAGTTCTAAATAATTACGTAACACACCATATTCTGGAGATTGCGGATTGGTTCTAGAGAAACGTTTCAGGTCTTTTTCAAATCTTTTTTTAACCTTTTTCTTCCATTTTTTCTTTGTTGCTTTTTTCTTAAAGTTACGCACTTCTTCTTGTTGTGGCGTCCCTCCTAGTTCCTCTTGAATGGTTTTCATCTGCTGATGCAGGAAATACTCTCGTTGCTGCTTATCTAAATCTTGACGCGTTTTAGAATGAATATTGTTTTGCAATTCTAGATGTTGCAGTTCCAGATTCATTTTTTTTAAGGTAAGGATTGCAGCATCTTTTAAATCTACAGTTTCAAGTACCTGTTGTTTATCTTTAATATCGAGATTGAGATTAGAGACTATAAAATGTATTAAAAACGAATCACTTTTTATATTTTTGATTGCTACATTTGCCTCAGTTGGTAAACTTGGATTTTCCTTTATTATTTTCTTGGCAAGATTACGTATTTGCGTTATTATCGCTCTAAACTCTTTATCTTTTTGATATGCTTTTGAATTTTTAAAAGCTGTAACTTGAGCTTTAAAATACGGTTTTTCTTGTGTGAAAGCTGTAATTTCAAAACGACGTGTTCCTTGTATAATAACTGTAATATTTCCATCTGGCATTTTTATTACTTTCATTATTCGCGCAATTGTCCCTTTTTTATAGATATCATCTGGAGTTGGCTCATCTATACTTGCATCCAACTGCCCAACTACACCAATGTTATTTTTATTTTTAGAAGCATCTTTCAATAATTTTATTGAGGCATCTCTACCTGCTGTAATAGGAATCACAACACCAGGTAGTAAAACCGTATTACGTAAAGAAAGAATCGCTATTTCATCTGCAATAGTTTCTTCTAACATTGCTTTTTCATCTTCTGGAGACATTAAAGGAATAAACTCTGAATCTCCATCTAATAATTGTTCAAATGACAAACTGTCCATATATTTTATCTTTTTACTATTTCGTATTAATTTTAAGCCATTATGTCGCATTCACTTTAAAAAGTAAAGTTCATAACTTACGCATTACCATCTAAAAGATTAGCAATCAATCAGAATTGGCAAATATACAAAGGCTTTAGTAGTATAAGGCAATATATGTACCATAAATTAAAATAGTATAAATTTATGTTATTAACAATACTGTTAACAACTTTGTTAACAACATTGTTAATAACTTCAGAAAAGCACATGTCAGAACATTACTCAAATAATTAATTTCGCATAAACAAAACTTAAACTTTATTTTGAAAACACTACAATTACCTTCTCGAGAGAGAAATAAAATGCAATCTTCAAGTATAGAAAACACTACAGCTCAAAATTCTGTTTTTTTCGACAAAGAAACATCAGAAATAATATTACGAAAATTAAAAGAAAAAGCGGAGCTCGAAGAAAAAAGAAAAGAAATCAATCAATTCATCATAAATATTGCGCTATTTGTTTCCATTGGACTTTTCTTTATTTATCTAAAATTCACGCTATCTTAATATATATTGTCACAAATTAGATTTATAGTTATCTTTACCCAATAGATACTATAAATTATTGAAAGACGTCAATCAAAATAGAACACTACTTCTTAAACAGTGCCTTACTGGAAATAAAAAGGCACAGTTAAAAATCTATACGCTTTATTATAAGGCCATGTATAATACTGCTTATCGCATTCTCAATAATAGCTTCGACGCTGAAGATGTAATGCAAGAAGCTTTTTTAAGTGCTTTTACAAAACTATATACTTTTAAAGCAGAAGTTACATTTGGCGCTTGGCTAAAACGCATTGTAATCAACAAAGCGCTTCAACTAATCAAAAAAAGAACATTAGAAACTGTCACAATTAATGAAAAACAGAATCATTTAATTGATGATGATGAAGATAATACCGAAACTATTGATTTTAAACAAATACAAATAGCTAAAGTAGTCGATGCTATTGCTAATCTCAAGGATAATTATAGAATAGCAATCAGCTTACACCTTATAGAAGGTTATGATTATGAAGAAATGATGGAAATTATGAACATCTCCAATGAAAATTGTAGAGCATTAGTATCTCGTGCAAAATCAAAAATAAGAAAAGAATTAGCAAATAAACAATAATGGATTTAGAAAACTATTTTAAGACAAACCAAGATAAGTTTGACATACAAAGTCCAGAATCAGGTCATACTTTGCGCTTTGAGCAGCAACTAAAAAAACAACGGTCAAACAAAAGATATTATTTAAAAACAATATTTAGTATTGCAGCTGCTATTCTGATTCTGATAACATTATCATTTAGAATGTTTTCTACTAATGAACCTGAAATACCACAAGAATTGGCAGAATCACAACAATACTTTAATAGTATAATAAATAAACAGTTAAAACAACTACAAAAACACGAAAACGCAACGAGTAAAATCATTATTGATGACACTCTAAAAGAACTGAAAATACTCGAAAATGAATACCGTCAATTATTAATAGAATTAAAAAATAGTGAAAATCAGCAATTAATCATTGACTTACTCATTCAAAATTTTCAGCAACGCATTAAATTATTAAAACAGGTTACTAAAGATGTACAATCGCTAAAAAACACAAATTATGAAACTACCTAAAACTATAAATCTCTTTTTTATCATATTTAGTATAACAACGTATGCTTTAAACCCAAAATATGACTTTTTAAAAGAAAAATCAATACATAAAAGCTATCAAACTAGTGCTACACCTGAATTGTCATTAACCAATAAATTTGGTGATATTGATGTGGTTTCTTGGAACGAAAATAGCATTCAAATAGACATAACCATCAGTGTAAGTGCTAATGATGAAGATGAGGTAAACGAATTGCTGGAGTTAATCAAAATCAATTTTAAAGCGCAAAAAGATGCTATTTCGGCAGAAACAATAATTGGAGAAAGGCATAAAAAAAGTTGGTGGTCTCATACTGGAAACGTGAATAACTCTAGAGAATACAAAATAAATTATAAAGTTAAGATTCCTGTTGGAACAAAGCTTAATATTGAGAATAAATTCGGTAATATTAGTATCAACACGCTTGATGGTCCTTTGAATCTTAGTGCAAAATTTGGTTATTTCTCTATTGGAACATTAAATAACACTACTAATACTATAGCTGTTAAGTTCTTTGAACAATCAGATATTACTGCCATTAATAATGCTACTTTTGATTGTAAGTTTTCTGAAATAAATATTGATACTGCTAATTCATTAACACTCGACAATAATCATTGTCAATTTATGGTTGATACCGTTAGCAATTTAAATTTTGAAAGTAGTTTTGATACATTAATTGTAAATAAAGTAACTCAAGCCATAGGAACTGGCAAACATTCTAAACTTATATTTAGAGATATTAGTGACAAATTAACACTAAACACTAATTTTGGTTCACTTAAAATCAAGGAACAGCAGAGTCCATTTAAGCAAATAACTATAACAAGTAATTATACTGAAATTGCATTGTCTTTTAACCCAAAAATCAGTTATCAATTCAATACATCTGCTAGTTACGGTTCTTTAAAATTTCCTAAAAACACAACATTTACCAGTGAAGCAGAAGACTATAATAATAAACAGAAAATTGGATATTTTGGCAATAAAAATTCAACAGCAAAACTCAGTGTTTCAGTAGGACATGGCAACCTTCGAGTGAATGAGTGATGAGTGATGAGTTATGCGTTATGAGTTATGCGTTGCAAAATAGAAAATGATACTATTACCAAATAATATCTTTTTTATTGAGTTGTTTTAATAAAATATTTGTTTTAGAAAAATGTTTATTGCCAAACCAATAGCCTCTATTTGCACTCAATGGCGATGGATGTCCGCTAGTCAGCACATGATGTTTTGATGTATCAATTATTTTTATCTTTTTTTGTGCAAAAGACCCCCAAAGCAGAAAGACAACATCTTTTTTATTTACTGATATATAGCGGATTACCTCATCAGTAAACTGTTCCCATCCTTTTTTTTGATGTGAGCCTGCTTGACCTTCTGCAACAGTTAAAGTGGCATTAAGGAGCAATACACCTTGTTTAGCCCAAGCAGACAAATCGCCACTTTTTGGATAAGATTTGGAACAATCTACTACCAATTCTTTAAAAATATTTCGCAATGATGGTGGATGCTTAATATCTGAATTAACCGAAAAACATAAGCCATTAGCTTGACCTTGCCCATGATACGGATCTTGTCCTATAATAACAACTTGAAGGTCATCAAACGAGCAATGATTGAATGCATTAAAAATTTCTTGTTGCGGAGGGTAACAAACCTCTTTTTGATATGCCGCTGTCACAAACGTCCACAGTTCTATAAACTTTGGAGCATCAAGCAATGGTTTTAGTCGTGTTTTCCAATTATTATCTAAATTCAAATGCATTTATTTTTTGTGCTAAATATTATAATGTATTTTTGCTGCAATGTCAATCAAAGATAAGCCTTGAAAATAACTATTACAAATAAAACGCTCAAAGATTTAGAATTAGATTTAGTACTTCAACAGGTCGCTACTTTTGCTAGTAATGCCAAAAGTGAAGCACTTATTTTGAATTTAAAACCTTTTACTAGTCAAGAATCATTACGTAAAGAATTAGATTATACCAATGAATATTTAAGTAGTTTTTTGAATGACAATTTGATTCCAAATCACGAGTTTGAATTGATAGATGATGCCATTCATTTACTTAATATTGAAGGAAGTTACCTCCAATTAAATAGTTTAAATAATATCGTCAGTATTTCAAAAACTGTTAATTTATTAATTGATTTTTTCAACAAATTTGAAAACTATTTTCCTAATCTACAAGAACAAGCAAGTACTATTTTCTACACTAATGAAATAATAGCTGTTTGCACGCAGTATCTAGGCGATGATGGCGAAATAAAAGACAATGCTACAGCAACATTATCTGATATTCGAAAAAAATTAAAACGAGTTCGTGGTGCTATAAGTGTTAGTTTTAATAAAGAATTAGCCCATTATCAAAGTCGTGGCTACTTAGATGATATTCGAGAATCTGTATTAGACAATAAGCGTGTTCTGGCAGTTCAAGCAATGCATCGTAAGAAAGTGAAAGGCTCCATTTTGGGGAGTTCAAAAACAGGAAGTATTATATTTATAGAACCTGAACGAACGGTTTTATTATCACGAGAATTGCAAGACTTACTTTATGATGAACAACAAGAAATTGTAAAAATATTAAAGCAGATAACCGATAGCATCCGTCCGTTTAGAACACTCTTGATACAATATCAAGCGTATCTCATCCATCTTGATATTCTAAAAGCAAAAGCAAAATATGCATTAACGATTAATGCCTTATTACCCAAAATCAATACTGCAAAAAAAATCTATTATCGTGATGCCTATCATCCGTTATTGTATTTGCAAAACAAGCAAGAAGGTAAAACTACTATACCACAAACCATTACACTAAACGAATCTAGCCGTATTATTGTCATTTCAGGACCTAATGCAGGAGGTAAAAGTATTACTTTAAAAACCATTGGTTTACTTCAACTGATGCTTCAAACAGGACTGCTAATTCCTGTTCACGAGAATAGCGAAAGCACATTTTTTGAGCAAATACTCACTGACATTGGTGATAATCAATCTATAGAAAATCACTTAAGTACGTATAGTTTTCGGCTAAAAAATATGCGCCATTTTTTACGTAAATGCAATGCCAATACACTGTTTTTAATTGATGAATTTGGAACAGGATCTGACCCTGAATTAGGTGGTGCTTTAGCCGAAATATTTTTAGAAGAATTCTATGAGAAAAATTCATTTGGTATTATCACTACGCATTATGCCAATCTCAAAATACTAGCCAATGAATTGGATGCGATGGTCAATGCGAATATGGCATTTGACAAACGGAGTTTAGAACCTTTATTTCAACTTATTATTGGTGAAGCAGGAAGTTCATTTACCTTTGAAGTAGCACAAAAAAATGGTATTCCATATAGTTTAATCAATCGTGCTAAGAAAAAAATAGCGCGAGACAAAATACGTTTTGACAAAACCATAGCCAAACTACAAGATGAACGATCAAAACTATTAAACAATAACAAAACCATAAAAAAAGAGGAATTAGCCTTTATAGAGAAGCAACGTGAATTGCTCAAAACCAATCAAAAATTAACTGAAAAACTAACACAATTTCAAGAATTATACGACTACAATTCACAGCTTTTGAACTATGGTAAAAAAGCCCGTGATTTAGCAAATACATTTTATAAATCTAAGAATAAAAAACAGCTCATTCAAGAGTTCTTGAAGTGGGTAGCGATGGTCAATGCAAAAAAAGAGGTACTTAAACCTAAAAAAGTGGTCAAACAAAACGATTTAGAACAGCTTGAAAAACCTAAAAAATCAACAAAAAGACAGAAAGCACAGTCCAAAGCCATAGAAAAACTACAGCAAATAAAACGGGAACAACTCGAGAAGGAAATTCAAGAAAAAATAAAACCCATACGCAAAGCCAAGGCAAAAGCGAAAATAGTTTCCGAAAAAGCAAAAACTGCTGCCAATTACACCTTCAAAATTGGGGACAAAGTACGTGTAAGCAATGGTCATGCTGTTGGAACTATTGACAAAATTGACAAAAAACGTATTACACTAGACTATGGTACATTTACGGCTCTAGTTAAACTTGATGAACTTGAATTGGTTCAAAAGAAGCATTAACGTTATTAACAATAGCTAAAAAATTTGTTAGTAACTAATTGATAATTAACAATTAAGTTACATTTGTTTTTTTATGTTTGTGTATACCAAATTCGGCTACTGTCCTTGACAAAGGAGATCTTGCCATTCTTGCTGTAAATACACAGTAATAGAGAATCAAGAACATTTTTCGCTTTCAACAGTAGAAAATAACACTATAAATACATTAACTGTCTATGACGTTTTAGGTAGAAAATTAATACAAAAAAATGGGAATACTTTCAGTATCGATTGTAAAAAAGGACAATTACTAATTATAAAAGTGACTCTTGTTAATGGTATTAAATTAACTAAAAAAGTTATCAAAATGTGCACTATTTTAAGCGACATTACAAAATAAATAAAAGCAACTCTTAAAAGGGTTGCTTTTTGTTTATAACTAGTTCAAGTAATCATTAAAACTATAAGTATTTTGTATAAATTTGTAGCAAATAATCAGCGTATGTTAGGACTTAAATCATTATTCAGACAAGAAAAAAATAAAACCTATAACTATCAACCACGATATTTTGATGAGCGCAAAGAACGCTTGGAAAATCTTGATAAAAAATATCATGGTGACGAAAAAGAGAAAGAGTCCTATTCGATTGATCGACGTGCTTTACGTGCGGCTTGGAATTTAGAAAATCACAAGTCAGAACGCAAATTTAACACCCGTTTTATCAAAATAGCAGTTGTATTATTTACCATAACATACATTATCCTAAAATACGATGTTTTTTCTATTTGGGCAAAAATAGCAACCTTAATCAATTCATAAATGGCAGATATTATACAGTTACTTCCTGACAATGTTGCCAATCAAATTGCTGCTGGAGAAGTTGTGCAACGCCCTGCTTCTGCTGTAAAAGAGCTTATAGAAAATGCTATTGATGCAGGTGCCTCACATATTTCATTAATTATCAAAGATGCAGGAAAAACACTCATTCAAGTTGTCGATGACGGCAAGGGTATGAGCCCTACAGATGCACGGCTATGTTTTGAACGCCATGCAACCTCGAAGATAAAAAACGCAAATGACCTATTCAATCTCAACACCAAAGGTTTTCGTGGTGAGGCCTTGGCAAGTATTGCCGCTATTGCACATGTCACACTTAAGACCAAACAAGCCAATGAAGAATTAGGCACACGCATCATCATCAAAGGGAATGAAGTAGTAGAACAAGAACCTAATTCTATGAATAATGGAACAACTATTTTGGTCAAAAACCTATTTTATAATATCCCTGCACGTCGTAATTTTTTAAAATCGGACACTGTAGAACTCCGTCATATTATTGATGAATTTCATCGTGTAGTATTGGCTCATCAAGACATTCAATTTGAATTTCACCATAATGGTAGTGAGTTATTTCTGCTCAAAGCATCTAACCTCAAACAACGCATCGTCAATGTATTTGGTGCAAAAATAAACGAAAAATTAGTACCTATAACCGAAAATACAGAACTTGTAAAAATCAATGGTTTTATTGGCAAACCCAATTTTGCAAAGAAAAAACGTGGCGAACAATTCTTTTTTGTAAACAACCGCTTTATAAAAAATTCATATTTGCATCACGCTATAATGAATGCTTACGAAGGCTTATTGCAAACCAAAGCTATTCCAAGTTATTTCTTATTTCTAGAAGTAGATCCGCAAACCATTGACATCAATATTCATCCTACAAAAACAGAAATAAAATTTGAAGATGAACACAGTATTTATGCTATTTTACGAGCTGCTATAAAACACAGCTTAGGGCAATATAGTGTTTTGCCGAGCCTTGATTTTGACAAAGACCCAAGCCTTGATCTGCCTTATGAATATACTAAGAAAGATATTGCTACACCAACTATTTCAGTTGATCGAAATTTCAATCCGTTTGACAATGATTCAGCGGTAAAAACGAACAAGGCATCTTTCAAACCACAGTTTCAAGCTCCAAAAGCTGCTTCGTGGGAAGCGCTATACAACCCAAGTGAATCACAAGCAACGTTTGAACAAGAAATACAGCAAGAACAACTGTTTGAAACAGAAACACAACTTGCCAAAACGTTTCAAATCAATAAAAAATATATCGTTAGTCCGTTTCAAAACGGCTTGCTTATCATCCACCAAAACAGAGCACATCAGCGTGTTCTTTTTGAACGTTTTATCAATTTAGAAAATCAAAACACAGCTATTCAGCAGTTATTATTTCCACAAGAATTGCATTTTAGCAAACCCGAAATGGCACTTCTCAAAACTATTGTCAAAAATTTGGAAGAACTCGGTTTTGAATTTACATTACAAAATGAAACGATGATGATTACAGGAGTTCCAGCATTTTTAGAAAGTAAAAAAGTAGCACTTTTAATACAAGATTTACTCGCCGACTTACAAGAAGAAGCTCCTGAAAAAGATAAAATAAGTCATACGCTTCTAGCTAAAAGCATGGCTAAGAATTTAGCTGTAAAAACAGGTGAAATACTCAATAGTAAAGCACAAGAAAACCTGATTAATGAACTGTTTTCGTGTAGTGAACCAAGCTTTTCGCCATTTGGAAAAACCATAATACACAAAGAAAGCCTTGCGGCTATTAACACAAAATTTAGTTAAGCTATGATAAAAGTAACCGAAAACGTAAAACACCTCATCATCATCAATGTGATACTATTTGCTATGACTATGAGCGGGTTAGGAGACAAACTCTTTGAACTGTTATCATTATACTCATTTGAAAGCCCACTATTCAAGCCTTGGCAACTCCTCTCCCACATGTTTATGCATGCCAACATGGCGCATATTTTGTTCAATATGTTTGCACTCTATATGTTTGGTTCTGCATTGGAAATCGCTTGGGGAGGCAGACGTTTTTTGATATTTTATTTTACTACTGGTATTGGCGGTGCAATACTATACTTAGTCATTAAACATTTTCAGCTGATGGCTGGTCTTGAAAATCTTCCTGCTGAAACTATGCAATTATTACAAAACCAAGGTGCTGAAGCTATTTTGCAAAATAAAAATTTTACTGACCCCGTTTTGGGAAATCTCAATGGCTTAATGAATGGTCCAATGGTTGGAGCCTCGGGAGCTATTTCAGGTTTACTTATGGCTTTTGCATTTGTATTTCCTAATCACGAGCTTATGTTAATGTTTTTTCCTGTACCTATAAAAGCAAAATACTTTGTCCCATTACTTATCATCTACGAATTGTATTCTGGTTCAGCAAATATGGCTGGAGACAATGTTGCACATTATGCACATCTATCTGGAATGGCAATTGGTTTTTTACTGATGAAATTTTGGGGCGGACAGTTCAAGCATAAACGTTGGAACTAAAATAGCTACTATTCGTCTGCTTTATAATCGTATTCACGCTGTTTATCCAAAGCTTCTAACTCTTGCAGTTCTTTTTCAGATAATACTTTTAGGTGAGATGGATGTTGCTCAATAGCATATTGGAGTTGCTCTACCAATTCTTCAACTGAAATCGTATCGTAATCTATTTTTAGTGGCGCTTTTATCACCATAGATTGCAGGATTCCCTTCTTTTTCATACGCAAGCCTTTTTTGTCAAAAGCACGTCTAAAACCATCTATAACAATAGGAACAACAATAGGTTTATACGTTTTTATAATATGAGCAGTACCTCGTCTAATGGGTTTAAATGGTGTTGTAGTACCTTGAGGAAAGGTAATTACCCAACCATCTTCTAAGGCTCTTTTAATACTCGATATATCAGACATTTTTACTTGTCTTTTGATAGCTTTACCCTTAGAACGCCAAGTACGTTCTACTGTTATAGCTCCAACATAAGCGAGTATTCTAGCAAGTATGCCTGCGCGCATCGTTTCTTTGGCAGCTACATAGTATAGATTGGTCTTTGGTTTCCAAATATAAC
>JALSVQ010000043.1 GCA_027073495.1 Flavobacteriaceae bacterium
TTAGGTCCATCGTGAGCTACAAATTCATCTATTTTGGTAGTAAACGATACAGGCGTAAGTAAAATACGTGAAAAAAACTGCTTAAAAATATATGTAAGCCGTGGTGTGATTTTATGTGTATAAACAAGTATCATTTATTCCCGATATAATAGTTTTATAGTAATGTTGAATTTAGTAATTTTTAAATAACTAAATAGCTCCTTCATCTGCAAAGCTATAATAATTGTTCTGAGTAACAATTAAATGATCCAAAAGTTTTATATCTAGCGTTTGTCCTGCTTCCTGTAGTTTTTTAGTAATTTGTTTGTCACTGGCACTTACCTTTAAATTTCCTGAAGGGTGATTATGCACCATTATCAGACCTACAGCATTAATAGTTAATGCTTTTTTGAGCACCAAACGTACATCAACAACGGTAGCAGTCATTCCGCCTTTGCTTATTTGCTCGTGCAAGAGCAGTTTATTGGCATTATTAAGGTATAGCATCCAAAACTCTTCGTGAGGCAAGTCACTTAATATTGGCTGCATGAGTTCAAAAACCATGTTGCTCGAACTTATTTTTACGTGTTGCAGTGCCTGTTCTAATTGCCTGCGTTTCCCAAGCTCTAAAGCCGTGAGAATACTAATTGCTTTGGCTTCGCCAATGCCTTTGAATTTTATGAGTTCTTCAAGGGACAGTGTTGCCAATTTATTGATATTATTGTCAACTGCTTGTAAGATACGTCGTGCTAAACTTACTGCAGATTCGTTTCTATTTCCCGAACCAATGAGTATCGCTATCAGCTCTGCATCTGAGAGTGCAGCAGCTCCTTTAAGCATCATTTTTTCGCGAGGACGGTCGCTTTCTGCCCAACTTTTAATCGATAATTTGATTTTATTTGAAGTCATTTGGTTTATTTCTTCAAATTTACATAAAAAATCAATACTTTTGTGCATCAAATCAAATTACGAACAAATGTCAAAGAACAAAATTCATAAAAAACTAGGCGAATTGGCCTCAACAGCGATATCTGGAAATGATATCTCATCATCAGTACTTTATGTATCTGCATTAGCTATTTATTGGGCAGGACAATATGCTTGGGTAACACTGTCTATTGTTGCTGTTGTCCTTTTCTTTTTTAGAAAAATTTATGGCGAAGTGGTTGGTGCTTTACCGCTTAATGGTGGTGCTTACAATGCATTATTGAACACCACAACAAAGCAAATGGCATCTATTGCCGCTACCTTAACGTTGCTTTCGTATATGGCAACAGCCGTGATTTCTGCAAGTGAAGCCATGCATTATCTCTCCAATATACTTCATGTATTACATCACCCAACACCATTTCCTATCAATATGTTTTTTCCGACATACGTAGAGATAGCTACAGTAGCTCTGCTTAGTGCTTTTGCATTTTTGGTTATTGGTGGTATTTCGGAATCGGCAGTTGTAGCCATCGGAATCTTTATATTTCATCTGGTATCATTAGTGCTATTAACCTTTGCAATATTTTACTTTTTGTCACAAAACGGTTTAGACCAGTTTAATAGTAATCAGAGCTATCTACCACAAAATGGCAATCTCACACGTGCAATATTTTTAGGTTTTGCAGCTTCTATGCTTGGTATTTCCGGTTTTGAGAGTTCTGCCAACTTTGTTGAAGAACAAGAACAAGGTGTTTTTCCAAAAACGTTGCGTAATATGTGGATTGTTGTAAGTATATTCAATCCTTTGATGGCTATTTTGGCTATTACGATCTTCCCTATCGGCGATATTTATAATGATGTAGCGCATAATTCAAGTACTTTACTATCAGATATGGCCAATATATCTGCTGGTAGCTGGTTAAAATGGATTGTTTCTATAGATGCTGTACTTGTACTATCTGGAGCTGTATTGACTTCTTTTGTTGGAGTTAGTGGTTTGTTAGAACGTATGACTTTAGATCGTATTCTGCCTCAAGGTTTATTAAAGAAAAACAGCAAAGGAACATCTTACCGCATTATTCTAATGTTTTTAATTTTAAGTATTTCGGTATTGATTATAACCAAAGGTAATGTATTATTGCTTGCAGGTGTTTATACCATCTCTTTCTTGGCAGTAATGACCTTGTTTGTTATTGGTAATATCTTACTTAAAGTAAAACGTAAAAAACTACCTCGTCCAGAAAATGCACCTTGGATTGGTATTATTATTGCTATGACTGGTGTTGTTATAGCCTTATATGGTAATATTGTAATGCCTCCAAAAGTCGTAGAAATTGTTAATGAAGCTACCGGAGAAATAACCAAGAAAGTGATGCCGAGTAACCTCGCTTTATTTATGCCTTACTTTGCAGTGGCAATGGGCTTTATTGTCATAATGCTAAACCGCATTGTATTGCTAAGAGGAGTTTTAAAAATAGTTAAAAGAGTAAATAGTTATATTATCACCACTATTAATGATATTATATCTCAAGAGTTTGTATTCTTTACCAAAGGCGACCATTTATCAAATTTGAATCGTGTGATGCTTTATATTAAAGACAATGAACATACTCGAAAAATTAAAATTGTAACTGTACTTAATGAAGGTGAAAAAGTATCCGATAAATTAAAGACCGATATTGATTTCTTAGATAGAGAATATCCAGACATTGATATTGATTTTGTAGTGATTTACGATAAATTTGGTCCTGAATTAATACATCGCCTATCGGAGGAATGGAATGTGCCTGTTAACTTTATGTTTATTGGTTCTCCTGGAGACCGCTTCCCATATCGTATTGAAGAATTGGGTGGTGTGCGTTTGATTATGTAATTAAAATCAATTATAATATATAAGAAACCCCTGAATAAATATTCAGGGGTTTCTTTTTTAGAACTACTCATCAATTTTTAATGATTGGCTATTATAAATTGGAATGAATTAAATTACAGCAACAAGGTTTTGATAGCATCAAAATCTAAACCTCCGTAATTTCCAGAACTCATTAATAATAATGCTGTATTTTTTAAATTTTCATTAAACAAAAAGTCCTTAAAAGCTTTCGGATCGGTAAAAACCAATAAATCTTCTCGTCCGAACGCCTCCTTTATTGTTTCTTCAGAGATTGGCTCCATTTTTTTTATAGCAAGCGCATGAGGCGAATAAAAAACCACTGCTTTATCAGCTTTATCTAATGCATTTTTATAATGTGATAAGAATTTTTTATTCAAACTGCTGTATGTATGAAGCTCCAAACAAGCCAATACATTTTTATCTTGGTACATTTCTGCTACAGCTGCAGTAGTAGCTTTTACTTTAGAAGGCGAATGTGCAAAATCTTTAAAGGCTACAGCCGTTTTTGATGCTGCTATTTTTTCCAAACGTTTGCTTGCTCCTTTAAATGAGGCAATGGCCTCATAAAAGGCATCTTCTCCTATTCCTATGTGCTGGCAAATCCATTTTGCTCCTGCCATATTCTGCAAATTATGCTTGCCGAATATTTCTAAAGGCATCCAACCGTCAGGAGTCTCTATAGCAGCACTCCCATTTATTACTTTGTAATTTGGTGTTTTATAAGCGTATTTTTTAATAATATTAGCATTGTTTTCTACCACCTGTTTTACAACTTCGTCTTCTTCATTATAAACAATTACTCCGCCTGCAGTAATACTTGATACAAAAATATCAAACTGATCTACATAGTTTTCGAAAGTAGGAAATACATTAATATGATCCCAAGCAATACCACTTAATAAGGCAATATTTGGTTTATATAAATGAAATTTTGGGCGTCTATCTATAGGCGAAGACAAATATTCATCCCCTTCAAGTATCATAAACTCATTATTGCTAGTGATTTTTACCATAGTATCAAAACCTTCCAGCTGAGCTCCTACCATATAATCTACATCCATATCATGATAATGCAATACGTGAAGTATCATAGAAGTAATAGTTGTTTTACCATGTGAACCACCTATAACTACACGTGTTTTATGTTTAGACTGCTCGTAGAGAAATTCTGGATATGAATATATAGGCAATCCCAATTCCTGTGCTTTTAGTAGCTCTGGATTGTCAGCCTTAGCATGCATCCCTAAAATAATAGCATCTAAATCTTTGGTGATTTTTTTTGGAAACCAGCCAAATTCTTCTGGCAATAAGCCTTTAGCTTCCAAGCGTGATTTTGATGGATCAAATATCACATCATCACTACCAGTTACTACATCACCTTTTTTGTATAATGCTAATGCTAAATTATGCATTGCGCTACCTCCTATTGCTATAAAATGTACTTTCATGTTATTTTGTCTTAAAGCACAAAGATAGTTAAAAAAATAAGATTACTTAAATGGTTCTACAGTTCGAATACGTAATTTAAAATCAATAAACAGTCGCTACAGAATCTCAATTCTTAATTATTTATTTTTTTTATACGTATTTTGAATCCTGCAAAAAGCAAAGTCATCAAAGGGCTTATAATATTAAACAAGGCAAAAGGTAAATAGGCAGCTGTAGCAACGCCTAAAACGCCTGAATTATATGCTCCTCCTGTATTCCAAGGAAACAAAACCGAAGTTACAGTTCCTGAATCTTCGAGTGTACGGCTTAAATTCTCTGGAGCTAAGCCTTTGTCATCAAATGCTTTTTTAAACATTTTTCCAGGCACAACAATGGCTAGATATTGATCGGATACGGTTCCGTTAAATAAAATACAAGTAACTGTGGTTGCAAAAAACACTCCAAAATCACCTCTTGCTACACGAAGTAAGGCTTTGCTTATACTTTCTAAAGCTCCAATTGATTCAAGCACACCGCCAAATACCATGGCAGAAAGTATTAAAAATATAGTATTAAGCATACCTCCCATCCCTTTTGAATGAAACAAATCGTTTAAGACAGTATTATCAGTGTGAATATTTACATCGCCAATTATAGCATCCATCACACCTTTATAAGTTTGCGTAATGGTTAAAGTTTCACTTTTTACACCTACAATTCCTTTAATAATTTCGGGTTGAAAAATAGCTGCTGCAATTCCTCCTAAAACAGTACCAATAAGCAATGCAAAAACAGGCTCTACTTTTTTAATAATGAGAAATATAACAACTGCAGGAACTAATAACAATAGTGGTGTAATATGAAAGGTATTTTTAATTCCGCTTAAAATATCCAAGCCTTGCATTTCACCATGTCGATCTATAAAGAACCCCATCACTGTAAAAATAATTATTGTCAAAATAATGGATGGCGCTGTAGTATTCAGCATATAACGTATATGCTTAAACAAGTCTATTTCAGCCATTGCTGCTGCAAGATTGGTTGTATCTGACATAGGCGATATTTTATCACCAAAATATGCACCCGATATTACTGCTCCAGCAATAGCTGCTTCATTGATACCCATACCACGGCCAATACCCATAAGCGCAATACCTATAGTCGCTGTTGTACCCCAACTGCTTCCTGTTGCCAAAGAAATTAATGCTGAAATGACAACTGAAACGGCTAAGAAAAAAGTAGGATTTAGTATTTTCATGCCGTAATATATCATCGTAGGGACAATACCGCTAATAAGCCATGTCCCTGCTAATGCTCCTACAAAAAGTAATATCAAGATAGCGCCACTCGTGGTTTTTATATTTCTATAAATGGCTTCCATCATTACATCAAAAGAAATACCGCGTCTAAAACCTATAAGCGCAGCCAAAAAACCAACAAACAATAAGGCAAATTGATTTGCTCCACTTGTAGCATCATCACCATAAACATATTGCACATTATAAAACAGTAATAACATCAACAATATAATAGGTGTAAAGGCTAAATAAAGTGGTAAATCTTTTTGAGTATCTTTAATCATAATAATAAAAAATTGGTCTGTAATATTACATTATATTTTTGAGAAATGCAATTTTTTAAAATCTTTATTATGATAATATGAAAAAAATTGTACCTTTGTAAATATTTTAAAAAATTCAAAATCAAAGTTTATGAAAGATTATTACAATCAAAAAAAAGAGCCACCAAAAACATTTAATCTTAAAGTCTTTTGGGCTTTATTGTTATTTGGCAGTTTGGTATTTTCTATCCCAACTATGTATGCACAATCATTATCAGCAACAAACGGAAGTGCTGCGTGTTCTGTATGTGCTCCTCCTGGTTGGATTGTTGATTCTGGCACACCAGATGTGTCTAATGCAAATCAAGCTGCAACATCTGGAACTGGTGGCGGTGGTGCAACTTGGATAAATGCTCCATTACCATTACCTCCAAATGGACATACGACTTGGATCTCTATTCGTGATTTAGGTAGTGCAGGTTCTGAAGAAATTGTTAGTACAAACATTACAGGTTTAATTATTGGGCGAAAGTATGAAGTAACGTTATATACTTTAACCGCCAAAACAAATAATGATGGTGCTTCGAGTAAACCATACTCTCCTCTGTATAATGATGAATTTAGATATAAAATTGGAGGTTCTACTTTACAAACTATAAATCCAATTACACAAGATTCTTGGGGAACATCAAAATTTCAGTTTACCGCAACATCAAATACTGAATTATTACGATTATACCCTGGAAATAATGCTCCAGGAAATTCCTCTAATTTTAACTTTGAATCCGTACAAATTTCAGTTACTTTAAATGCTATTAATACAGTACCTGTTGCAGATGATAATAGCGCAAACACAACACTAAATACACCTGTAACTTTTAATGTTACTAGTACAGACACCGATTATGATGGTAATATAGATAACGCAACGGTAGATTTAGACCAAACAACCGCAGGTATTCAAAATAACATAACAACTGCAGACGGTGTTTGGAGTGTTAATGCAAACGGTGATGTAACTTTTAATCCTAATGCAGGATTTTCTGGTACTGCAACAACTCCTTATACTGTCAATGATGATTATGTGTTAGATGGAATAAATAGTGCTGCAACATCTAATGTTGCTACACTATCTGTTACGATAGCTCCAAATACAGCACCAGTAGCAGTAGCTGATACAGCAAGTACAGCTTATGATACTGATGTAACAATAGCTGTAGTAACAAATGATACTGATGTTGATGGTAATGCAGATATTAATGTAGCATCAGTAGATTTAGATCCTAGCACACCAGCAATAGATAATAGCTATACAGATGCAGCTGGTAATGTATGGACAGTAGATGCTAGTGGAGTAGTAACAATGAATCCAGATCCAATGTTTGAAGGAACTGCAACAATACCATATACCGTAGCAGATGCTGCAGGAGCAACATCAAATACAGCTAAT
>JALSVQ010000044.1 GCA_027073495.1 Flavobacteriaceae bacterium
GTAAAGGTTTTAAATCCCTTTCGAATTCAGTTGTCACTGTATTTGATTTGCGATTTTTTAATTTTGATATGATTACATATCTTGTTTTGCGTTCAACGTTTGTTCCTATGGCGCTTTTTTGCCTTTTCCCTATTACTAAATCGCCTTACCAATGCCCAACTTCTTTTCGATTTTCTATGTGTAAAGGGCGTTGCTCTATACTTATCTGATTTTTAATTCTAGTCTTTCTTTTTGAATATACATTTGCTCGTCTTCTGACAGACTTATGATATGGCAACAGCGCAATTAGTTTTTTATTTAAACTTGCTTGACGATGCGCATAGATATGTTGGTATATGGCTTCGTGGGATATTGTCATTATTGGATCATTAGGATAATCTAATTTTATTCTACCAGAAATTTGTTCTGGTGACCAATGTTTTAACAAACCCTTATAAACATAAATTTGAAGCTTTTTATGTGTTTCTATTTTGTCTAAATTACGCTTATTTAAGTAATCATCTTTAGCGCACCAATCTGCTAATTGAGCTTCATACTTATCGCGTTTAGGATCTGTTATAAACTTGTTTATTTCTCGTCCAATTGTAGAACGTGAGCGTTTCAGTTTTTTAGAAATAAAGGATTTTGAATTCAGGGTGATGCGTTCTTATGGCGCAGAACGGTTGGCTATGTTTAGTACTGTAAAGATAAGAAAATAATTTGAAATTTGGCAAGTAGCGAAATTTTTAATTTTTTTTATTGGATATTAACGCAAAATTTTCAATTTTGCGGACTTCCAAAATATGCCTAAATTTTGGTTAAGCACAAACTTAAAGCATTAAATATAGCCGTTGTTAGCACCAGTTTCTTTTGCTTGGGCTATGGCATCATTTACTTTTTCTCGTTTTTCTGCTGATAAGAAGTTGTATGGCGTATTGATTTTGGGTATTTTCTTGCCTTTATTGTCTATTACACAGGTAGTAATATTTTGCCCTTTAAAGGGCTTCGCCAAGCTCGCCATCTGCCCAACGTTTCATCTTAAAAAAGCCTTCCCAATTCCAAATTCTGGTTTTTCTTCCCAATTACTTTCTACGTTTAATGGGCGTTTGCTGAACCACTCGCATTGCTCTTTTGCTTCTTTTTCTTTCTCTATTACTTGTACGTTTCCATTGGGTTCGAATATATATTTCCATAAGGTTGTGTAATCACCACGGCCATCTTTTCCGTCTATAAAATATAAAAAGACCATCGCAAATAAAAAGTATTTATCATTTTCTTCTCTTTTAAAAGCATAATACATAAATATTCTATCGTATTCATCTAAAAATGAAATAACAATATCTTGTAAAACATCTTGTTCTAAATTACTTTCAACTAAATGACCATCCATCTTACAAACTTCAAATTGCAAACCATTTTTATAGGCAAATTTTGCCACTCTTCACTACTAGTACTGGTTTTTAATAACTTGTGCGCTTTCTTTTGAATTTCGATGTCGCCAAATACAGGGTCGTATTTGGGTTTGTACATACTCTTATAGTATGTAGGGTCAATTCATTATTACGTATTTCCCTTTAGGGAAAAATCTTCTTATTAATCCATTTGTGTTTTCATTAGTACCACGTAAGTAATCATCTTTAGCACACCAACCTGCTAATTGAGCTTCATACTTATCGCGTTTAGGATCTGTTATAAACTTGTTTATTTCTCGCCCAATTGTAGAACGTGAGCGTTTCAGTTTTTTAGAAATAAAGGATTTTGATTTCTTTTCTTCTAATAAAGTTTGAATAATTACGCGTTCTTCAAAGGATAATCTTTTATACTTTTTTTGCTTCATATGACAAATCTAAATATTTTAGATTTGTTGCGTTAAGTTATTGAATTCAGGAGTGTTAGTCTTAATTGTTTATTACGTTTGGTATGTGGTTTGTTGTGTGGTTAAACAACTAATTTAGTAAATGAAAATTGAATAGAAAGTCCGCTGGTCATAATCATAATATCCGAAGTTATAATCGTTCAAATCTATTAAATCCCAATTTGTTTTTTTTATCAGTTCAGTAGTTAGAGTATTAGTATCTCCATCATTTCTCGAACTACCTGAAATTATGACTTTTTTCATTCTGCGTATTGTTTTTTCTCAAATGTGTGGTAACGGTTTGTATAAAGTTAGTGCTGGATAAATATACAATAATTTTCGATTTAAGCACTTAGCCAAATTTTCAATTTTTTCTTTTCGATATTAACGCAAAATTGAAAATTTTGCATTTTTTATAAATATACCTAAACTTTGGTTAAGCACAGACCTAAAGCATTAATTTTATACTTTGTTAGCCATTGTATTTATTCAATTCCAAATAAATTCCAATCCATTGATCCGTTTACAATTAATGCATATTCTCCGTCAGCAATATTAGGAATTTCAATTTGATAAGAACTTTCTCCGTATTCTTTTGCTCTAAAAGTTACTAATTCTAAATCTCCTGTTTTGCTTCCTGTAAATGTTCCTGTAGAACTTCCAATATAATATCTTTTATTTTTTTTCTTAGTTAATAGTTTTACTATTTTAAAAACAGAATTTGGGTTCATACTATTTGAGCCTGCATTAACTATAAAAGACAAATTATTATTTGATTTTATTCTAACCGTTGATTTGTTTCCCTTTGCCATATATTTTGCTGTTGCTTTTCCAACTCCGATGATAAACACTGACGCACTTGCATTGACTTTTGAATATGCTTTTTGACTTTCAAGTTCCGTTATTTTTCCATCATTTAAATAAATTGCTTGACCAACCCATTCTGGCTCATCAGTTTCAGGTTGTTTTGTATTTGTTTCTGGAGTTTCAGTTTTTGATTTTTCCGCGGCTTTTTCTAATTCGTTTTGAGAATAAGAAGTTGTAGTAAATAAGATTACTGCTAAAAATAATAATGTTTTTTTCATAATTTTGTTTTAATTGTTCTGTTTCGTATTTGTTTATAATGGCTAACGAGTATGGAAAACTCATTGGACTATTTCTTGCAATTCGACCTATGATATTATCAAATTGATTTCCGGCATCACTTAATAATATTGTTCTTCTTACAGTGTATGATATGCCTGACTGTAAATTTACTGTTACCGTAGGTGTGACATAAGATGTTGTTGTTGATGAAAAAGTATGGTTATTAAAGAAGATAGAAAAAGAATTAAATAAGCCTGTAAACAAAAATGTGGCGATACTTAATGAGCTTGAAAAATCGTTTAAAGAGAAATCCATTGAGCCATCTGTGTTTTATGAGAAATATTATAAGATAAGTACTGAAATTAATCAGCAGAAAAAACTAAATAATAAATTAATAACGCAATCTATTAACGACCATAGAATATTTGGTTGGAAGACAATGAGAATTTTTCTTATTGGTGTAGGGATAAGGCTTCCTTACTTATTATACTCAATTCTAATAAGCTTTTTAGTATCCAAGATTAAAGCTGATAGAAGTAAGCTAAAGTTTTCATTATTAATTGTTCAATTCTTAAGTTATACATCTGCATTTTATCAGCTCATTTGGTGTTTTTGGTACTCCCAAGACTACCCTCATCCTTGCCATAATCAGTTTTTCCCTGTTGGCTCTGTTGGTCAATTGTTTGTTTTCCGTCCTCATAGTTTTCGATTGGTTCTTTACATGAGTTTAGCGTCGCAGTAAGTACTAATACTAGTACTAAAAATAGTAATCTTTTCATTTTAATCTATTTAAATTGGTTAATAAACCCTAAAAGTAAACTAAAATGCTAAACTATATTTTTTGCGCATCACAAAAAACACCTCTATTTATGGCGTAAATAGAGGTTTTAGCGAGTATTTTAGTATCAATAGCGGTAAAGTTGTTTAAACAGCTTTAATTACTTTTAAAACGGCGGTAAAACGGCGGTAAAAACTAGTAAATGTATTTTTTGTTTTTTTGAGGGAGAAGAGTGCTTTTTAGTGTAATCCCTTTATTTATGGGCTTTTGTTAGGTTTTTTAATAAAATCGTTTTTGTATGTTTTGTTTTTGGGGGGTATTATATTCTTTTTTTGATATGATTTTTCTTTTTTTTAAGTCATATAATTTATTTTCAACCTTATCTAGATTATTTTGTGTGTAAATATCAAGTTTTTCTGTTTTGTCATTGTAAACTCTAAATATAATTGCTAAAACCCATTGAAGAGGAGCAAATATAATTAAAAAACCTAAAATATATTTTTGCTCCTTTGTATAATACTCAGATTTTATAATAGAAATTGTAATTCTAAAAATAAGTCCAACTAAAGCTGCTGTTAAAATTTTTTTCATTTACAATTTATTAAATTCAGGAATTCAGTTTTTCATTAAGCACAACGGTCTTGGCTATGCTTAGTTGCGACAATTTAAAACTTAACTTTCTAAGGACAAAACCAAGTTGGAAAAATCGGTAATTTTTCCAAAGTAGAACATAACTAAGCAATTAAGTATAGCCGTTGTTGTAGGTAGTTATTCTTTGTCTAATTTCAAATAGTAAAGTTTTGCAGCCTCTTGAATTTCGACATCCAAATTGTCATCAAGTGAATATGAATATAACACCCATTTTTTATTCGGTTTATAAAATTTGAAAATAAATCTAATAGGTTGCCTATCATATTTTACAAGATAAGAGTATAATTCAAAACTTTTAGAGAATTTTTTAGTCGTGATTATTTCGTATCCATAATATTTTCCCATAATATTTTCCGTAAAGCCATTAACTGTTCCAATAATTTTATCAATTTCACCTTTTATTCTTTCAGTCCATTTATTTGTGGCATATAATTCCTTTACTGCTTTTCCTGCATCTTTTTCATAAGTGGCAAAAAAAACGTTTATCATATCTTGAGGGCTCGATTGAGCAAATAGATTTCCTGATATTGAAATCAGTAATACAATTAATAGTTTTTTCATAATTCTTTAATTCCTTTTTTTTATCGATTTATATTTGAGTTCTGATTTTAATTACCTACAACGACTACAGTATGAGCAGTACTGGTTTAAAATGCTCTTACTTCGTGTTGTAAAAGTAGCACAATTTTTTGAATTTCACAAATTCAAAAATATTAAGATTTAAATTTGAAAAATTTTGCGGACTTTATAAAATGCACTGAACTTTGATTTAAGCACCAAAACCCTTATTATTTTTACACTTTGTTAGCCACTTTTTATATTATTCCATTCCGAATTTCGCCCATAATTTCGGGAATTTATTTTTTAAATCATCTCCTTCTTCATCCCATTCTTCACCCGTTATTTCAAAATTTTCACGAATTCCATTCGGCATATCATTTCCTATCTTTTTTTCATAAGCATCAGATGGAATATAACTCAAACCTTCCCAATCTCCGCCATTCGTTTCACTAAGTTCTGATAGGGTTTCAATATTTTCAACAGCATTTTCAAAAGTTGTTTTTCCTTGTCCAATTAACCAACCTCTAAAATCAGAGAAGCAATCGTCAGAGCAACCTCCATTAATTATATATGCCGCAGCCCAAAAATTCCAATTATAAACTTCCCCTCTTAATGCTCTAAATTTATTAGCAAATTCGAGAATTTCAATTGCAGGTAATTTTAGTAATTCTTTTTGAAGTTCCACTTGTTGCTTTTCATAATCACCTGAACTATTAGTTTTAGAAACTGCTATAATTTTCCAAAACTTTTCTGCGTCTATTAGTTTTTCAGAATTCTGTGCTGGTTCTTTTGGTTCAGATTTTTGTTCTTTTTTTCCGAATAGTTTGTCGAATATTCCCATATTTTCTTTTTTGATGTGCAACTTAAATTTGAAAGTGCAAATATTATTAATAGTAGATTTTTGGTGGATTCAAGACCTTAACGCAACAAACGTTAATTTCTAATTAATGTTCAAATATACAATTTTTAATAATAATTTCTTTTTTTTTGATTAAAAAAATCTGATTAGCAGCACGTGTCGCTTTCCGCTAGGCTCATTTTAAAGTTATTCGATTTTTAAATTAGCAGAATGAAGATAAAAATCGAACAACTTTAAAACGTAAAAATCAAACTCAAATTATTGATGTTCTAAAGCTAAATCTTCTGCTGGTGTTTTGTAATTCAATACTTTACGTGGTCTGTTGTTGAGCTTATTTTGTATTGTTTTGAGTTGTTCTTTACTGATTTTATTAAAGTCTGTCCCTTTAGGGAAAAAATCTTCTTATTAATCTCATTAGTACCACGTTCCCAAGAAGAATATGGATGAGCAAAGTAAATTATCATTCCTGTTTTCTTAGTAAATAACTCGTGTAGAGCCATTTCCATTCCATTGTCGTAGGTCATTGTTTTCTTTAATTTTTTAGGTAAAGGTTTTAAATCCCTTTCGAATTCAGTTGTCACTGTATTTGATTTGCGATTTTTTAATTTTGATATGATTACATATCTTGTTTTGCGTTCAACGTTTGTTCCTATGGCGCTTTTTTGCCTTTTCCCTATTACTAAATCGCCTTCCCAATGCCCAACTTCTTCTCGTGTTTCTATGTGTTTAGGTCTATCCTCTATACTTGTTTGGTTTTTTATTCGTGTTTTTCTTTTAGAGTACGCATTTGCTCGCCTTCTTATAGATTTATGATAGGGAAGTAATGCAATTAATTTTCGATTTAATTTTGCTTGTCTATGAACATAAATGTGTTGGTAGATCATGAACGTTTTAGTTTCTTTGAAATATAGGATTTAGACTTGTTTTCGTCTAATAAAGTCTCTATTATTACCCGTTCTTTATAACTTAATCTTTTGTGCTTTTTTTTATTCATATAACAAATCTATAATTTTAGATTTGTTGCGTTAAGTTATTGAATTCAGATTTCTGTTCTTTTATGGTGGCTAACGGTTACAGTATGAGCAGTAATGGTTTAAAATGCTCTTACTTTGAGTTGTAAAAGTAGCACAATTTTTTGAATTTTACAAATTCAAAATATTAAGGTTTAAATTTGAAAAATTTTGCGGACTTCGTTTTACAAAACCAACTGCGAGTTAAGCAATTAGCCATTATTGCTTATACTGATTGTTAGCAATAGTATTTTCTTAAAACACATTCTTTTTTTTTAAGATAAGGAAATTCTTTGTCAATTCTTTCCGATAACTTTTTCAGGTTATGAGTTGGAACTGCAGGAAATAGGTGATGTTCTAAATGATAAAACATTCCCATTGAAATCAGGTTTTTCCAATTATTTCCTCTTTGAGTTCTTGCAAATTCAGGATTATCTAAAGTGTCGTGATGAACAGTCCAAACGGCAAAAAACGCCATTAAACCTTCCCCTAAAGCCATTATTATCATATGATAAATTAAAAATTTAATATTGAAATAAACAACAATAGAAAAAATAACAATTATAGAGATTGTTTCGAAAAATAAATCTAGTTTATATTTTTTATTTCCAAATTTAATTGTGTTAAGATGCAATTTTACCATAAAAATTGGTCCAAAAAGTAATGCTTGAAACCTGTTCATATTTAGTGCTATCTGTCCAATTTTTTATATTGCGTGTTGGCAGCTGTGGTTTTATGTATGTTCATTGCTTTAGTTTTAGTCTATTTTTTTTATATTTTCTACAAAGTCTGTTATGTCTTGATAGTCCCAAGTTGATTCGTAATTCTTATTGTGCTGCAATTTAAAAAATCTTTTATTGTATTCTTCTGTGGATATTCCATATATTTTTTCCTTTGGAAACATTATATACCTCTCCCCATTACTGTCAGGCGGAAGAAACTTTGTTAATTGCTCAATTAGATATTTTGATTTTTGATGATTTCCAATTTCATCAAAAAACTCTGCTAACTCATTTATTCTGATTAATGTTCTAAAATATAATTCATTGGTGTTAAAAATATAGTCTGTTGATCCAGGTCTACCGTTTTTGGCTCTAAGATAACTGTTCTGTTCTGAAGAAATAAGTTCTTTGTGGTATTCTATTAGCTTTTTTTCATCTTTGAGAAACCTTAAAAGTTCTTTTTTTTCTTTTTCGTAACAATCTGGCGTTTGATTGCTATGGCAACTATTAGGATTTGTCATTGTAATATATTTTAATGCTTGCCGTGCATTTTCTTCTGTAAGACTATCTTCTATATTATAATAATAAGTAGCAATGGATATATAAATATCATCAAATAATTCGTAGTTTTTCAAGGAGTCATTGAGATTTAATGCAGATAAATAGTCATCTAGCGCTTTATCAGTTTCGCCTGAAAAATAATATAATCTGCCTCTAAGCATTTTGAATTCAGCAATATTATGATTGTCAATTATAACATTGTTGTTAATCAATTTATTTAAGTCGTTAAATAATTCAGTAGAATTTTTGAAATAAGATAGCTCTCCCTTTAAATTTCCGCTTTTTTTATAGATGTCAAAATATGTATTATTGAAACTACTTAAATCAATACGTTCCCAAATCAATTCATAATTATTGGGGGCTGTCTTCAATTTTTCGGTCAATTCTGCAAAACGCCTTTCTGAGCATCCATAGTCACCCGGTTGAGCGACTAAGTTTAGTGAAATAAAAAAAAGGAATAATGGAATGTATACTCTCATTTGTCAGTTCAAATTTGTCTATTCGTTTTTGTTCCTTTGTGGTCGTTTACCACTGCTGCCAACGTTTCAGTATATACTAAGTGCTGGTGTAAATATACAACTAATTTTCGATTTAGCAAATAGCAGAATTTTTAATTTTTTCTTTTCGCAATATGAAAGCAAAATTGAAAATTTTGCGGACTTCATAAAAATGCCTAAACTTTGATTTATCTCAGACCAAAGCATTGAGTATATACATTGTTGGCGACTGTTAACGATAAGGCTCTGATTGGAACGTTTCGTAGCACATTTTGCTTTTAAAATTCAGGTTTCAGATTGAACTTTTCCAATCATCTCCCCTTTTTCGTTTTATTTTGCTTCAAGTCTTCGTAGTATTCCGCTTAACTTTCAGAACTCTTTTTCAATGTGAATTTAAATTTCGCAGCATCTTCCGCGGCTTCGTAATATTTCGAAGTCTATGTTCCGTTCTTCTAATTCTTTGTAGTATTTCGCTTATCTCGTATTTTTCGCTATTCCGTTATTTTCGCTTTCAGTTTTTTATTTAGATGCTATTTTGAAAACTGATAAAAGTACTGCTTAGACGTGCTACTTGAAACGTATTTTTTTTGCGTGTAATAGTTGCCAACGGTCTTGTTTATGAAACGTAGCGCATAAATTAACTCTAATTTTTCGGATTAACACAGAGCCGAATTTTTATCTTTAATTTTCTTTTATAAATATAACCAAATTAAAAATTTGGCGGTCTTTGTAAATAAACACAAACCTCTCGAAAAGCCTGTAATAGCTATGTTTTATACACGGTGTTGTGGTGCGTTATTTTCCGTCATCATTTTCAAAATCAATTGGAATTTCAATTTCAGTTTCTGTTTGTTTTGTGTCTTTTTCACTAACAATTGATAATAGTCTTCCAATTAACGGCAAAGCAAATTTTGGAAATTTGTAATTTTCATATCCATCTTCTGATTTTTTATTAATCAATGTCTCAACATTTCTTCTCAATGTATTTGTTGACCACATTTCACTTATTTTTATTATTTCATATTTCTTCATAATACTTTTTATTAGTTTTAATTTTCGGTTCTTTAATAAATGCTAACGATTTGAATATGAGTAGTTGCGGATTTCAAGGCATTTACCTTTCAATTTATCACTAAACTTTGTTCAAAGATACAAACTTTAAAATAAGCACAAAACCCGCAATTACGTATATTTTTTGTTAGCAAGCGTATTTAATTTTCATAGTGTTCAATATTTGTTTTAATATCTAACCAACCTTTTTTCCGATTTCTGATTATTAGATAAAATGACTTTGTTTTTTGTTTAATTCTATCATATTGTATTGTTTTATGTCTTGGAAATAATCCAACTTTATTTTTTCTGTAAAAATAAATCAAACCATCTTCGTTATTGTATTTAATAGAATCATTATTAATTGGTAAAACAATTTCACCTTTTATAAAATCTGGAGGGTATATTAATTCTTTTTTCCAATCTTTTGAAATTGTATCTGGAGGAAAAAGCCAATCAGTTAATGTGGTGTAATTGTATTCAATAATACCATATTTTTTTCTTTTTTTAATTTTAATAAATTCTGGAAACTTATAATTTGTCTCCATATAATAATCATTATCATCCCAATAATATTCTTGAGTATCATCTAAAAAAGTGATTTTCCCTTTATTTTTCACATCTTCTAAATAGTATTTTCTTCTTTCGTCAAGTTCGGATGCAAAACCACCATTTACTTTTATTAAAAAATGAGAATTTGTATGCTTTTCAAACTCTAATTTATAACTTGTAGAGTTTACTGTACCACATAAAATATAACTTATAGACGGAAACTTATCAATGATGTATAATTCAGAATCATAGTAATTAGCACCTTTATCGTTTAAAACTTCTAATCCACTTCTATAAAGGTATGCACTTTTTACATTTTTAATATTTAATTTTTCATAATACGAATTAAATATGTCAATTTGATTATCCTTTTTTGCGATAGTGAAAAATTGATTATACATAATCGTATCATATTCCTCATTAAATAAGTTTTTTTTGAAAGAATTAATTAACTCATATTTGTTTCTTTTGTTTTTATAAAGACTAATAAAATCTTCAAATTCAAATTGACGGAAATTGTCTAAGTAGTTTATCCTATAATTTGATTTATCTATTAACTCACTAATTCCATCATCATCAGATATTAAATAAGTTCTATTTTTTAGAGGAAGAAATAGATATTCTGTATTATCTCTATTATTTAATAAATAGATATGCTTATCATTTCCAAAATCTAGGTCAATAGTTATATAATACTCTGCATTAGATACTCTCCATTTTTTTATGTTATCGTCATTCCGTTTTCTAGAAGAACCAAAACCTCCGTGAAATTCTTTTTTTTCAAAATTAAGTTCTTGTATCACTGAAAATGATTTGTTTAAAAAATTTAAAATTAATTTATTGGAATCTTCTCCACTTTTATACCATTTTTCTTTAATTTCTAAAGAATTATTTGATAAATCACTAATGTTTGTTTGTTTTAAATCGGATGTATATATTAATATGTCTTTTTTGTTAAAATCAATTTCATCCAAAGTTTCAGTATAACCATTATATTCAATCTCTGTCGAAATAAAATTATTGTTATAATTATCTCCAAAATCTAAATATAATTCTATAAATTTATTTTTACTTTTTTCTTCAAAGAGTCTAAATTCAGTATCATTTTTGTTATAAACAATTAAATCTACATTTGATAAATTTATTGAATGTTGACTAAAGCAAACCTCTGATTTTAATAATATAATCAAAATGGTAAAAACTAATATTATTTTTTTGTCAGTTATCATATGCTTGCTAACGTTCGGTGTATCTTTTTAGTCCGACTAAATTAATACTTATTTTTGAGTTATGCAAATAGCAAATTTTTTTAAATTTTTCCAAATCGTAAATACAAAAGCAAAATTCGAAAAATTTTGCGGTCTAAATAAGGAGCTCAAAAAATAATCTTTAAGCACTGATTTGAGCATTAAAGATACACATTGTTCTGAGCCGTTGAAAATCTTATTTTATACGCAGCTATTTCACGTTCGCGTTAGATTTTTTTCGTTTTCATTTCAATTAATCACGTGCTGCTTTTTCTTTATATTTCACATTTTGAAAATACTGTTTTCTCTTGTTTTTTAGTTATGATTTATTAAAACATCGCTTTTTGAATAATTCCGTGCGAAATGTTATTTTCAGGTGCTTTTAAGAGAGGAAAGGAGAGAAGCTGTGATACGTTCTTATGGCGTAGAACGGTTTAAATATGCTGCTTTTGGCATTTCAACGCTCTTAATTTTCAGGTTTGCACTAAGTTTATTAATTGCTATTATCTTCATTTTTAGTACTATATGCCAAATGCACTATATTTTTTGTTGTGTGTTGTTTTTTAATCATACATATATTTATTTTCTTTTTCACTTCTTTCCAACCAACCAAAAAGAAAAAGACCATATTTATTAAGTTCTCTCGCTTGCAATCTATTACGCATACATATTTTGAATTCCAAAGCATATATTAAACATTCTTAGCTCTTTTGAATCGTTCTCTTTTTTAATATTTTGGGCATTAATAAATTCGTGAAAATAATGAACATTATGCCCTTTGTTTTCGTCAAAGTTATTATTAAAATCAATGTTAAAATTAACTTTTTTGTAAAGATTATATATCTCTTTCTTGACAGAATTCGTTATATTATTTAATAAATCATTCTGATAAATTATGAAATTTTCTTTGGGAACTGTTTCTTCTAATATTTTAAAAAGGTTCTTTTTAGGGGAAATACTTATAGAATCAGAGAAAACCGTATCAAAATTTTGATAATTAAACTTTTGTTCAATTAAATATTCGTTATTGTGCTACTAAAAGTTGAAATTATTTTTGGGAAAACTTCATTTAGATTATTACCAATCTTAACAGGTGTTATAGAGCCTTGCTCTCCATTACTAATATAAATACCGATTGGTTTACCCTCAGCATCAAATTTATAGTAAAAATTTACAAAAGCCTCTTGATAGGTTGATGTTGCAAAAACTAAATGCTTATTTTTTTTATTAAACACCTTAGAAAAATCAGTTATAGTTTTATAAGTTCCATTAAATTGTTTTAACGAATTAGATGGAAATAAAAAATACATTGTGGCATAACTTCCGAATTTAAAAACTCTATTTTCTAAATCTATTTTATGGTTTAACCAAATAGTTTTCTATCAGATTTATATCATTATTCTGCCCAAATATATTGTGAATGAATCCCATTATTATTATTATTAGAAAAATCGTTTTTTTCATTATTGCAGTTTATTACTTTACTTTTATTTCAATAACACACAACGGTAAGTATATGAAGCGTTTGGCGTTTGAAAGAACTTCTTTTCGGGTTTATTACTTATTTTTAAGTTATGCAAATAGCAAATTTTTTTCCAAATTGTAAATACAAAAGCAAAATTTGAAAAATTTTGCGGTCTAAATAAGGAGCTCAAAAATAATGTTTAAGCACTGATTTGAGCATTAAAGATACACATTGTTCTGAGCCGTTGAAAATCTTATTTTACACGCAGCTATTTTCACGTTCGAGTTATATTTTTTTCGTTTTCATTCCAATTAATCACGTGCTGCTTTTTCTTTATATTTCACATTTTGAAAATACTTTTTTCGGTATTCTTAATTTCTTCTTTTGGAATTTAACTTTTAATTGAGTTTGAATTTCGATTAATTGGTTTTTTGTCTTAGAATTATTTTATTTTTTGTTACCACACGTTTAATTTATTTTTCTACTTCGGTTCCCCAACCATCATATTTGATTCCAATACTTGCAGTATACCCTGCGAGCTTTTGGGTCAAATTAGTTAATTCTTCTCCAATTAATTTTGATGGTTTTGTCAAAATGAGATTGGTATCGTTTAAGAAATTAAAAGCAAATCCCTCAGAGGTTAGAAGGTCGCTTAATGTTTGCAATTTCTCTTTTTCTCCGATAAATGAATGTTCTATAATATGTTCTTTTTCAGGATTGCTTCCCTGTTCTAATAAAATGCCAATTACTCTTCTGTCCGTAACTTGATGCCAATAAATATGGTTTGGTTTTATTTTTGTGTCAAAAAATTCCCAACCATCTTTTTCAATAATTTCAATTTTATGACTTTTTTGATTGGAAACCCAACTTGTAACCTTATCCATAAAAGCAGTTGAGTCATTTGTTTGAAAATTAAAATCACACATTGCCCCGTATGACATTTTACCTATTAATTTACAATCGACTTCAGAAAGGTTTGAAAGCAAATCATCTTCTAAATTCTTAATTCTTAAACTTTCCTCTTTAAAAGCAAGTCCATTTTCAGAGCAATTTTCTTGACTAATATAGATGATAACACGTTTACAAGAATTATATCCCTTGTGCACTTCTTCTTTCGCAAATTCAAAGTCAAACTCAATCAGTGCCGTCATGTTATCTCCATAGGTATATGAATAAAAATTCCAGTATTCCCTTTTTATCTCAAAGGATTGCTTCCCTTTTGATTTTTTTTTTTAAAATTAAATAATCCCATCTGTCTTGTTTTTTTATGTGTGATAACGGTTTGAATATACGTAGTTGCGGACTTTTTAGCAATTACTTTTGGTCTTTAACTACAGTTTTTTCAAAGGTACAAATTTTTTGGTTAATAACAAAACCGCAATTACGTATATTTTTTTGTTGGCAGTAGTTTATATTCCATTATCTTTATAATACTTACTTTTTAAAACTCGAGCACCTGTTTCGTTATTTTTCAGTAAATCATTATGTATTTCAATCCAATTATCTATCGTCCAAGTAATTGCTTTCCTTTTATATTTTATGTGAATTACTAATTCTTTTTTCAATATGACTGGACATAAATCATCATCCATATCTGCTTTATTATTTAGGTTTACTACTACAATTGGTAATTTCATATCCAAAGCAACTTCCATTTCCCATCTTACAAATTTGTGTAGATTTTTGGTGCTTTCTCCTAATAACACAATCAGGTGGATTCAAGACCTTAACGCAACAAACGTTAATTTCTAATTAATGTTCAAATATACAATTTTTAATAATAATTTCTTTTTTTTTGATTAAAAAAATCTGATTAGCAGCACGTGTCGCTTTCCGCTAGGCTCATTTTAAAGTTATTCGATTTTTAAATTAGCAGAATGAAGATAAAAATCGAACAACTTTAAAACGTAAAAATCAAACTCAAATTATTGATGTTCTAAATCTAAAGCTTCTGCTGGTGTTTTGTAATTCAATACTTTACGTGGTCTGTTGTTGAGCTTATTTTGTATTGTTTTGAGTTGTTCTTTACTGATTTTATTAAAGTCTTTCCCTTTAGGGAAAAATCTTCTTATTAATCTATTTGTGTTTTCATTAGTACTACGTTCCCAAGAAGAATATGGATGAGCAAAGTAAACTATCATTCCTGTTTTCTTAGTAAATAACTCGTGTAGAGCCATTTCCATTCCATTGTCGTATAATAGAACGAATTTTGATTGCTACAGCCGCAAAATTATTTCAAAATAACAATTTAAGTTCTGAAATTCCAGTTATACCAGATAGGCTAAAGTTAATGAACAAAAAAAAATAACAAACTCCTACATTCTACTTGGCACTTCAATACCTAGCAATGAAAAAGCAGCTGCTATTATCATACTTGTTTTTTGAGATAATTGCGTGCGAAATATTTTTTCTGCTTCGTCTTGAGCTCCTAATATAGCCACAGATTGATAAAACGAATTGTATTGTTTTACTAAATCATAGGTGAAATTGGCTATTAACGCTGGACTATAATTTTTTGCTGCTTGCTGTATTGCATCTGGAAATTGTAACATCGTTTTGATTAATGCCTTTTCTTTGTCTTCCAAAGTTTTTAGTGTTGCCGCTTTGCTGAAATCAAAGTTTGCTTTGCGCAAAATAGATTGAATACGCGCATACGTATATTGTATAAAAGGTCCTGTGTTTCCTTGAAAGTCAATACTTGCTTTAGGATCAAATAGAATGCGTTTTTTAGGATCTACTTTAAGTATAAAATATTTCAACGCACCTTTACCTATTATTTGATACAGTTTTTCTTTTTCATCTTCTGAATAACCATCTAATTTCCCTAATTCTTCTGAAATATTTTTAGCAGTTTGACTCATTTCGTCAAGTAAATCATCCGCATCAACAACGGTTCCTTCACGAGATTTCATTTTACCTTGGGGTAAATCTACCATTCCATACGATAAATGATAAAGATGTTCCGCCCAATCATAACCTAATTTTTTAAGAATTAAAAACAAGACTTTAAAATGGTAATCTTGTTCATTTCCAACAGTATAAATAAGGCTTTGTAGATCATATTCTTTAAAACGCTGTATAGCAGTTCCAATATCTTGAGTGATATAAACAGCAGTTCCATCGGCACGGAGTACTATTTTTTCATCCAAACCTTCATCAGATAAGTCTATCCAAACAGATCCGTCTTCTTTTTTGAAAAATACATCCTGCTCTAAACCTTTGGCTACAACATCTTTTCCTAATAGATACGTATTACTTTCATAATAATTTTTATCAAAATCAACACCAATATTTTTATAGGTTTTTTCAAAACCATCATAAACCCATTGATTCATTTTTTCCCATAAAGCAACAACTTCAGTATCACCAGCTTCCCATTTGAGAAGCATTTGCTGTGCATCGCGTAGGATAGGAGCTTGTTTTTTGGCGTCTTCTTCTGTACTTCCTGCTGCCATCAACGCTTTTATTTCAGCCTTATATGCTTTGTCAAAAGCTACGTAATAATTACCTACTAGTTTATCTCCTTTTAAACCTGTATTTTCAGGAGTTTCATTATTACCAAAACGTTGCCAAGCTAACATGCTTTTACAAATATGAATACCACGGTCATTGATTATCTGTGTTTTGTAAACCTTTTTTCCTGATGCTTTGATGATTTCTGCTACTGAATAACCCAATAATACATTTCTCACATGACCAAGATGTAGTGGTTTATTGGTATTAGGTGAAGAATACTCGACCATTATCGCTTTTTCATCAGTATTAGCTTGTTTAAAACCATAATTTGTTATAGCATTAATACGGTAAAATTCTTTTAAGAAATAGTCTTTAGTAAAGACAAGGTTTAAAAAACCTTTAACAACATTAAAATCAGCTATTTCGGTTACATTTTCTTTGAGAAATGTTCCAATTTGTTCAGCAATAATAGCAGGGTTTCCTTTTAGCTGTCTAAGTAATGAGAAAACAACAAGCGTTTTATCTCCTTCAAAATCTTTTCGAGTTTCGGTTATTTCTACTGTTTCAACCTCAACTGAAAATAAGATTTGTATGGCTTTTTTTATTTCTTTTTCTAAATTCATTTTTAAGCTTTTTGTTGTAAAAGGGTTTGATTATGCTTTACTAGCAACATAATCTTCAAGGTAACTAAAACGTTCGGTTAATTTTCCATCTTTTGTCATTAATGAACGCTGCAAGATACCAGTTTCATCATTATTAAAAAATGCAGGAAGCACATAGTCTTCAAACATTTTTCCAAAACCAGTAGAAGCATCTTTTGGCAATTCGCAAGGGAGATTATCTACTGCCATTACGGCAATAACATCAGGCTTTTTAAAATCGTCTTCTTGCGCCGTTATAGGATTATAACCATAAATAGGATCTGCGATAGTAGAAGGCTTAATGGTGCAAGCTACAGGTCCATCAATATCACAGCTTACATCAGCTACAACTTTGATGTTAAAATCAGGATTTTTTATGTCTTCTCTAGTGAAAAAATATGGAGCACCATCAGCATAAAAATGCCCAGATATATACATATCGGCAACCTTTGCATAACGCATAAAGGTACTTTCATAATCTTGTGGATTTTTATAAAAATCACTTATACCTAATTCTTGACCATCTTTACGTTTTACATAATCACCACAACCTAATTGAGTGTAAATGCTTGTGCCATAAGATTTGTTTAAAAAATCATTAGAAGAGACTTCTTGAAGTCCCATACCATCGAGCATTTCTTTTGCTCCATTGCTAACACGTCCTTTACCTGTTAATACTATTTTTATGTTTGGCAATTTTGTTTTGATAGCAGCTAAAGCAGCTATTAATTCTTGCTGATTGTCAAGAAATTCCGCTTTTGGGAGTTCAAATAAATCATATTTGAGCCCGTAAGTTCTAAAACCATTATAAGCACCTACAATACCTGCATAACGACCAAAGGCTACTACACGTTTTTCTTTTTGGTCGGTAAGGACTTCGTGGTCGTGCATTTCAATGTTTTTAGCTAAAATAGCTTGTAGAAGTCCACGATTGTAGGGTTGTTTTTTGATAGTATGCGAAAAGAAAAAATATTTTTTGTTTGGTATTAAATCTGGAATAGGCACTTCTTTGACACCTAAAAGCACATCAGCACTAGTGATATCATCTACAAGTTCGAGTCCAAGGGCTGAATATTCCTCATCTTTATAGGCTCGAATAGAAGATTTTTCAACGATAATTTCGAGGTTTGGATAGGTGTCTATTGCTTTTTTTGCTGCTTGAGGCGACAAAACTACACGCTTGTCAGGCGGATTTTTACGTTCTTGTATTAAAGCTATTCTCATAAGTAACTGATATTTAATATTTTAAATAAAATGTAGTGTTTTGGTATTAATTTTGTGCTAAAATACACGGAATTGCAGAATATTACAAGTTATTTGTTACATTTGCATCCTGTTTTTGTCGCACTATATTTTGTGCACAATTACAAGTTCTTTAAAATATTGGGGGCGACCGGTTTTGACTGCGAGATCAGTCGGTTTGTAAGCATGTCGAGCGCTGATTAATAGCTCGTAAATCTCATTTCTCAAACTTTTTACACGGCGAAAATAATTTTGCTTTAGCTGCATAATCTGAATTACAGTAAGATTAAGCCTAGTTCCACAAGGTGGAAAAGCTAAATGTCCTGTGAAAGCCTTGGTTTATGGCGTTCAATTTTAGGGCATCGTAAAAGTAAACCTAGCAAGACTAGCACCTCGATAGTTTTGTGAAATAAAGAGGATAAGCTTAGTGTGGTTTGTTTTAGGACAGCATTAGGACGAAAATTAAGCTAAAACTAAGCATGTAGAAGGCAAGTTTACTGCTTGTTAGGACGAGGGTTCGATTCCCTCCGCCTCCACTAATTTTTTTTAAATTTCTTATAAGTTTTTTGTGAATACTACTTGTATTAATAAATAAAAATATCAAAAAAAGCACCATATTAAATATGGTGCTTTTTAAATTTATTAGAGCCTTTTATTAGAGCAGTTTGTACTGAAATTGTGTATTTCCTCTCACACCATTAGTGTCGGTTAAAGTAAGAAATTTAAGTTTGTAATAATTACCTTGTATATCTTTTAGTATGTAAAAAACATCATCTTTGACATGTGGCGTTGTTCCAGGTCCTCCTCCTACACGCCAACCACTTCCTATAGCGCGTTGTGTTGCTACAAAATTTGCTTGAAGGATATTATTTGCAGTAAATGCTTCAAAATCAAAATCAGTAGTATTTACTTGGTAGGCTTGCACTGCTTGAAGATTGTTTGAAAGTACAAAATCGATGTAGCCATAGGTTCCATAACTAGGTATTTCATTAGTAAAAACAGTAAAACAGATATCCCAATCTTGTTTTGTAGGGCTTACAGTTACCGTTTGATTTTGTGATAAACTAAAGAATGTAAAGTTATAATCATTATTTTTAGCTATAGTAACCTCTTGAAAACTCGTATCATCAAGGTCTGCATATTGGAGTAAATACGCATTATTACGTTTTAAGATTCGTATTTTTTTCCAACCGCGAGCATCGCCTGTAGCAGCTACACTTCCTGCAGCTGGCGTTTCGGTACCGACATAATAACCCAGATTAATAAGATAGACTTTGTTGTCATCATCATTAGCACTAATGGTAGCAATGGCAGTATTTGACACATCACCATCAAAATCATCAACGTAAGCTGTATTACTAGCATCAAATGTTCCTACAGCAACGCTTGTTTGTAAATCTGCTACTGTAGTGCTGCTTACTTCATTAAGATTGGTTGTTTCAAGTGCTGTACACGCCATATACACACTATAGTTTATTCCTACCTGAAACGAACTTCCATTGTAGAAACGTAAGTCCCAGCTGTCTCTTTGTACTGTGGTTTCTGTTCCTGTACTTAAATCAATGTAGACTTGGTTTTGTTCATTGGCACCACCAATATTTGGATTGGAAAATGCGGCATCTACAGGTTGTGGCGCAGGAGTAATGGGTTCGTCTTTACTACAGCTTGCAATCAATGTTATTGCTAATACTAAGGGAATAAGTTTTTTCATGATTTATTATTTTTTAGATTTATTATTTTAAGTTTAAATTGTATTGTAGTTTGATAAAATAGGAGCGACCATAGCCCATATTTATATTGCTATTTTGACTGTGTGTGCCGGCTTGTTCTTGAAAACTGTTCGTGATATTGGTGACATCAAATAGGTTTCTTACACCAACTGTTCCTTCTAATTTATTATTAAAAAATGATTTTTTTATAGTTGCATCTGACCAACTATAACTTGCTAGTGTACTTTTGATATAATTGCCATCACTGTCTTCAACATAATTATATTGTTTGCCATTGTATTTATAGCTTAAAGCCATTGTAGTATTGACCTTTGGTATACTGTAGCTTAGGGAACTATTAATAATTATATTGTAATTATAATCACTTTGCATTTGCTCATTTAATGATTCTTTTAATCCAATTAGACTAAAGCCTAACTGCATATTGAAATTGTTTTTGTTATAATTATTATCTAATGATAGTATAATAGATTTAGATTGATAGATATTAAAATATTTGTAAGATAGGCTAGGTGATGTGCTTGCTATCGCAAGGTCTATTTTGTCATTGACATTGATATAGCCTAGTTTTAGTTTGTTTGTGAGTTTAGTATTGTTTTGAAAATAGCTGTTTTTCTTTAAATGTGTAAAAAATGAAAAACTGGTTTCGGGTATTAGATTTTCATTACCTTGCACATTGTGATTTGCATCTACAAAATAGGTGTATAGTTCATCAAAATTTGGTGTTCTAAAAGAAGACCCAATAATAGTACGTAGTTCAAAATTATTTTTCATTAAATACCGTGTGCTGAGGGCGTATATCAATTGATTTTTGAAATTATCTTGGATGGAATAGCGCAAACCTGGACGGAAAAATAATTTTGAATTTGGTCTGTATTCAGCAGATGCAAAACCATCAATATTACTCATTTTTTTGGAAATATCTCGCGTATTTATAACACTTGCTAAGGCAGAACCAAAACCATCTTGATAATTGTATTCGAGACCAATTTCATAATTGTACGTTTTATTGTGTACAAGGTTATTAATAGTTGATTTTGCAAATAAAGTATTACGCGATAGATATTCTTGGTAAGCGGTTAAAGCACGAGTTCGGGTATAGAGATTGTAAACACTGCTACGTAGTTTTTTTGTTTGCTTTTGATGTGCTATTTGAACAGTATAGTTAGCTTGTTGTTTTGTTTTTCCATTAATCAAAACATCTTGAGCAATACGATGACTGAGATAGTCCGTATCATCTGCATTTTTTTCATAACTATTTGTATTTGGATTGTATGATGTTATCACGGTTTGATTGTATTGATTCAAAAGCTCTTTGAATACTGCAAATTTATACGTAAAACTTATATTGTCAGTTTTGTATCTCGCATTGAATTTGGTGTTTAGTTGTTCTTTTGGGAGCCACTCGTAGCCACGTAATCCATCACTATAACTGTAGTTTTTCCCTTTGTTATTGTTTAAATAGCCTGTGAAATGATTTCTGTCAACATTCAAATTGAAAAACCAATGTTTATTTGGGCTATGGCTTATTCCTATGTTTTGAATATGGCGTCCTTTTGCCCACCATTCGTATTCATTTCCAACAGATTCCTCTTGAAGACTAGTATTTATATTCCAACGATACGATGTTTTGTTCTTACTGATGATATTGATAATTCCAGATACTGCATTCGCTCCGTATTGTACTCCCATAGAACCTTCTACAATCTCTATTTGCGCAACATTATCAAGGTTTATTTGTGTTAGATCAATATTGTTTCCAAAACCATCTTCGCTGACTACAGGTACTCCATCTCGGAGTATTTTGAAATATTGTCCGTCTAATCCAAATAAACTAATTTTTGATTTTCCTGCTTTGGTATTTGGAACTATGCTTAGGTTAAGATTTTGATTTAGCAAATCAGCAAGGTTATTGGCTGCATTTTGTGCAATTGTTTTTTGATTGATAACAGTTACATCAAAAATAGATTTTTTTACAGACTGCTTATTATATTGTGCAGTGATGACAACTTCTTCTATATGTTCTGTTTTTAAAGAATCAGCTTCTTGTGCACAGATTCCCGTTGATAGCAGCGCCATTAGTAACACTGAAAATACATATCTCATTAGATTTGTTTTTAATTATAATGCAAAACTAATGGCTTATTAAATAATAAAACAACGCTAAAAGATTTAGAATTATCGCTATATAATTAATAAATGTCTTTAAACGAATCTAAAACAACGCTGTAAGTTTAATAATTATATAATAGTATGATTCTTAGCTTATTGTATTTGATATAAGTTAACGCACAAAAAAAGCATCAAATTAAGATTTGATGCTTTTCTATATTAATAGTATGATTACCTTTATTAATAATCGCCTTTTGCTGTGAGTTCTGCTATCTTAACAACTACATCTGTAGCCTTTTGTATAGCTTCAAGTGCTACAAACTCATATCTACCGTGAAAGTTATGACCACCAGCAAAAATATTTGGGCAAGGTAAGCCCATATACGATAGTTGCGAACCATCTGTTCCACCACGGATTGCCTTTATTTTTGGTGTAATGCCTAAATCCTTCATGGCTTGTTCAGCAATATCAACAATGTATTTCACAGGCTCTACTTTTTCTTTCATATTGAAATACTGATCTTTTATTTCAACCGAAATAGCATCTTTTCCTATTGCTTTATTAATTGTTGCTGCTGTTTTTGAAAATAATTCTTTACGAGCCTCAAATTTTTGACGATCGTGATCACGGATAATGTATTGTAATTTTGCTTCTTCTACTTCTCCAGACATCGTATGAAGATGAAAAAACCCTTCGTAACCTGTGGTATGCTCAGGTACTTCTTTTGGAGGTAATGCTTGTATAAAGTCTGAAGCAATACTCATAGCATTTACCATTTTTCCTTTGGCGTATCCAGGATGTACAATACGTCCTTTTACGGTTACTAC
>JALSVQ010000045.1 GCA_027073495.1 Flavobacteriaceae bacterium
CTGTGGTATGCTCAGGTACTTCTTTTGGAGGTAATGCTTGTATAAAGTCTGAAGCAATACTCATAGCATTTACCATTTTTCCTTTGGCGTATCCAGGATGTACAATACGTCCTTTTACGGTTACTACGGCTCCTGCAGCATTAAAATTTTCATATTCCAATTCGCCTACTTCTGAGCCATCCATAGTATAAGCCCATTTAGCGCCGAACTTTTCTACATCAAATTTGTGAGCGCCCATTCCAATCTCTTCATCTGGAGTGAAACCAACGCGTATTTTACCGTGTTTTATTTCAGGATGTTGAATAAGGTATTCCATAGCACTTACTATTTCACAAACACCTGCTTTATCATCTGCTCCAAGTAGTGTTGTACCATCTGTAGTGATAAGTGTTTGCCCTTTGTATTGTAGTAAATCTTCAAAATAATCTGGTGATAATACAATGTTTTCGGCTTCATTTAGTACAATGTCTTTACCATCATAGTTTTTATGAATTTGAGGTTTTACATTGGTACCAGTAAAATCGGGACTTGTGTCAATATGTGAAATAAAACCAATAGTTGGTACATCTTTATCCGTATTACTTGGCAATGTAGCCATAATGTATGCGTTTTCATCAATAGTGACATCGCTCATACCAATGGCTTTAAGTTCTTCTACAAGAAGATTTGCCAAATCCCATTGCTTCTCAGTACTTGGTGTTGTATTTGATTCTGGATCAGATTTGGTATCTATTTTTACGTATTTTAAAAAACGGTCGAGTATATGTTGCATCATTGTATGATTTTAATTAGTATCTATTTTTATAATTGACTGTTGTTTTTTGAAGTTTTTTATTTAAACGTTGAATCTAAAGTTCATCATATCGCCATCTTGTACGATATATTCTTTACCTTCAACACGCATTTTTCCTGCTTCTTTTACTTTCGCTTCGCTACCATAAGTTACAAAATCTTCATACGAAATTACTTCAGCACGGATAAATCCTTTTTCGAAATCAGTATGAATTACTCCAGCAGCTTGTGGTGCAGTATCTCCAATATTGATAGTCCAAGCACGTACTTCTTTAACTCCAGCAGTAAAATAAGTTTGCAAATCTAGTAGTTTGTATGCCGAACGGATAAGTTTGGCAACTCCAGGTTCACTAAGCCCTAAATCTTCAAGAAACATTTGACGCTCTTCATAAGTTTCTAATTCATTGATGTCTGACTCAGTTCCTACAGCGAGTATCAATACTTCAGCATTTTCATCTTTTGCAATTGCTTTTATTTGCTCAACATAGGCATTTCCATTTACAGCGGCATCATCATCGACATTACAAACATAAAGCACGGGTTTGTCCGTAAGGAGTTGTAGTACTTTGATGTATTCTGAACGGCTATCTTCGCTAATAGTAATAGCACGTACCGATTGACCACTTTCTAAACCTGCTTTTACTGTATCAAGTACTTCTTGTTCTTTTTGTGCAGCTTTATCGCCAGTTCGCGCCGATTTTTTAACACGTTCAAACTTCTTTTCTATGGTTTCCAAATCTTTGAGTTGGAGTTCAAAATCAATCGTTTCTTTGTCTCGTACAGGATCTATAGAACCATCTACATGAACAATATTGTCATTGTCAAAACAACGAATAACGTGTATAATAGCATCTGTTTCTCTAATGTTAGCCAAAAATTTATTACCTAAGCCTTCTCCTTTGCTCGCTCCTTTTACAAGACCAGCAATATCAACTATCTCTACAGTTGCAGGCAATACACGCTCTGGAACAACCAATTCTTCTAATTTTTCAAGTCTTGGGTCGGGTACATTTACTACGCCTATATTTGGCTCTATAGTACAAAATGGAAAGTTTGCCGATTGTGCTTTAGCATTAGACAAACAGTTAAACAATGTTGATTTTCCTACATTAGGCAATCCTACTATTCCTACTTTCATTTATTTTTAATTTTTTTTTGATGCACAAAGATACAATTTCAAAAGTTTAATTGCTTTAATTTTAAAAACAATTTCAGTAATACCTGATATTAAGCCCGAAGCGACTTCGCTGTACAATAAAAGACTTAATAGAAAGTATTGCTAGTTGTTTTATCGTTTTGATGTTTAAAATTTAAAAGTATTTTTTTTAATTCAAATGCTTTACAGTAAGATATATATTGTATTTTTGAACTCAAAATAAGATTCATTTACTATGAAAAAAATCGTTAAATATATTGGCTTTTTACTTTTGTTAGTATTGCTTGCTTTAGGTTATATGCTTTTTATAAAAAAAGCAGCTGCCAATACGCCTATTGAATATGTGCCCAATGATGCTGTTTATATTCTCGAAACAGACAATCTTACTTCGGCGTGGAAGCATGTGGCAAATACTAATATTTGGAAACATATTATTGCAGACAAATCTTTTGATTATCTAAAAGATATAGATACGCTACTTAATTCTTTTTTATTGGAGAATAAGATGGCAAAAACGCTATTAAAAGGGCGTCCACTTACGATGTCTGCACATATGATAGGCGCAAAAGATTATGATTTTTTGTATATTGTAGATTTAAAAAATATTTCAAATTTAAGTTTTCTTCTTGAAAAACTATTGAAGCAAGTTCCGGATTATTCATTGCGAAAAATGGAGCATAATACCTTTGCGCTTGTCCCAAAAGCAAAGAAAGATGCTACTATTTATCTTAAAATGCAAGCGAATTTACTTGTCGTTTCATTAAATAAAAAACTCATTCAGAAACCTCATAAACAAACTAAAACATGGTTGAATAATGCTAATTTTCAGAAAGTATCGAAACAAATAGATAAAGATGAATTGCTGAATTATTATATTAATTATAATAAATTACCTGCTTATGCAGCTGTTTATATGGATACAGCTTCAAGTGTTAAACTTATAACTGATCAACTTGATTATGCAGCTTTTGATCTCAATCAAAATGATGCACGCATTACAATGAACGGCTATACTAAAACCAAAGATGCCCCTTCTTATTTTAATGCACTGCTTGATGCTAAACCAGGACAATTGGAAGCGTATCGCATTATTTCAGATAAAATGGCTTTATATCTTGCAATTGGTTTTAAGAATTATAAGGTGTTTTATGAAAGTGTGCTTGGACAATTTTCAAATAAAAATAAAGCTACTGTAACAGATTATAGTAAGAATATTCGTAAAGTTGAAAATTTCTTTTCTATTGATTTAAACCAAGATTTATTTAACTGGATTGGTACAGAAATAGCATTAGTTAATATTCAAAATAAAGCGAATAAACCAACTGATGTATTAGCGATAATTCATAGTAATTCTATTGCCGATGCCAAAAAAGGACTGATGCATATTACGGAGCAGATACGGAAAAAATCACCATTTAAATTTAAACAATACAATTATCATAACTACGCGATAAACTATTTGCATAATAAAGGTTTTTTTGAATTGATTTTTAGTAATTTATTCAAAAAAATACAAAAACCGTATTTTACGTATATTGAAGATTTTGTAGTTTTTTCAAATTCAGAAACAGCCCTTAAACTTTTTATAGATGATTATGTCAAAGGGCATACACTATCACATAATGAGAAGTTTATGGATTTTAAATCTGAATTTTCTAGCAAAGCTACCTTTTCTATGTTTATACAAACGCCAAAGCTCTATGCCAATCTGTTGCGTGATGCTTCAAGTGCTTCGGCACTAAAAGAAAAAGAACAAGTTATTTTGAGTTTTAACCGCATTGGTTTTCAATTAAAAGGTGCGAATGATTTATTTGAAACGCAACTGATAATAGATCACGATAGCAATGCGCCAAAAGAAAAACAGATGAATGATTTATTACTCCTTGCTGATGATGCTATAAATCGTAATTATTTTGAATACGTACAGTTCAAAACTATATTGGCAGATACAGTTTCAGTAAATCAATATACAAAACATTATGATTCGGGTCAGTTGGCATTAGAAGGAACTGTAGTTGATGGGAAACCTGATGGTTTGTGGCGTGCATATTACCCAAGCGGGAACACCAAGTATGCCATTCATTATGATGCCGGAAAAGTTGATGGTGAAGCCAATTTTTATTATGATACTACAACAGGAAATACTAAGGTTACGACCAATTATGATAATGATTTTATCGCAGGTAGTTATACTGAATATTATAAAAATGGGAATAAAAAAGTAAGCTTTGAATATGACAATGGCATATTGCACGGTGATGCCAAATATTATTACATTTCAGGGCAATTAAAACTTGAAGGAGAATATAAAAAGGGAGTGCAAAAAGGCAAATGGATTTATTATGATGCCAATGGTAATCGTGAAAAAAAAGTAAGGTATTAAATGCTATTACACTATAACTATTATTTGGGGTAAGTTATTTGAAATATATAAAAAGATTTGAAGTATTAGATTTTAAAATTACAAATTTTAGATATTTAAAATTTATTTTTTTGTGATAACGCATTAATTAATGTAAATTTGTACTCAAAATAATAAAAAAATGAGCAATACAATACGTGAATTAGCACCAAAAGCTTTATGGAATAATTTTTCAGACTTAAATAATGTACCAAGACCTTCTAAAAAAGAAGAAAAAGTGCGTCAATTTATGGTAGATTTTGGAAAAAGTTTAAACCTAGAAACTTTTGTTGATACTATTGGTAATGTTATTATCAGAAAACCAGCATCCCAAGGCATGGAAAATCGTACGCCGATTGTAATGCAATCACATCTTGATATGGTTTGCCAAAAAAACAATGATACCGTTTTTGATTTTGACACGCAAGGTATCCAAATGTATATCGATGGTGATTGGGTTAAAGCAAAAGGGACAACACTTGGTGCTGATAATGGTATTGGCGTAGCTTCTATTATGGCTATTTTGGAATCTGATGAGATCGCACATCCGCAAATAGATGCATTATTCACTATTGATGAAGAAACAGGAATGACTGGAGCTTTAGGACTAGAAGGTGGAATTCTTAGAGGAGAAATATTATTAAATCTCGATACTGAAGATGATGATGAATTGGGAATAGGCTGTGCAGGAGGTGTAGATATAACTGCAAAAAGAAAGTATAAAACAGTTGAAACAAAAGAAGATACTGTTGCTTATATCTTAACAGTCAAAGGATTGCGAGGCGGCCATTCTGGGATGAATATACACGAGGGGAGAGGTAATGCTAACAAAATGATGAATCGCTTGTTGTTCAATTTGCCAGTTGCTATCTCTAGTATAGCAGGAGGTAGTTTGCGTAATGCTATTCCACGTGAAAGTGTTGCTGTTATTACAGTTAATGTAGCTAAAGACAAAGCATTCAAAAAAACATTTAAGCTGCTTTCAGAGAGTATTAAAACCGAATTTAAAACAGTAGAACCAAATTTAACTATTACTTTTGATAAAGCACCATTACCAAAAAACACAATGTCCAAAAAATCTCAAAGACAATTATTACAAGCTGTTTATAGTGCTTGGAATGGAGTGTATCGTATGAGTCCAGATGTATCAGACCTTGTTGAAGCATCTAATAATGTGGCTCGTGTTACAGTTAAAGATGGAAAAATAAAAATAGATAATTTAACACGCTCATCAGTAGAATCTACTAAATGGGATTTAGCAGATACTTTACTTACTACATATAAAGCGAATAAATTTAAAGTAAAAATGTCTGGTTCGTATCCTGGATGGCAACCCAATCCAGAATCAAAAATCCTAACTTTGATGGAAAATTTGTATGTCAAAATGTACGATGCAAAACCAAAAGTTATGGCATGTCATGCAGGGTTAGAATGTGGTATCTTGGGGAGTAATTACCCAAAAATGGATATGATTTCTTTTGGTCCTAATATTAGAGGAACACATTCTCCAGATGAGCGCGTAAGTATTAGCTCAGTGCAAAAGTATTGGATTTATCTACTCGAAACCTTAAAACAAATTCCTATTAGATAATTAAAAAAATATCAAACTTATTAAAACCAAACATTTGAAAACACGCAGAGAATTATTTAATGACATTCAAAATACTATGGAATGGGATGTCGTTGTAATAGGTGGAGGAGCTTCAGGCTTAGGAGCAGCGTTAGATGCAGTATCAAGAGGATTGAAAACCTTACTAATAGAACAATATGATTTTGCCAAAGGTACCTCAAGTAGAAGTACCAAATTAGCTCACGGTGGTGTGCGTTACCTTGCGCAAGGCAATATTCGTTTAGTTTTTGAAGCGCTACGAGAACGTGGGTTAATGCAGCAGAACGCACCACATTTATTTTCTAATTTATCTTTTGTTATTCCTGCTTATAGTTGGTGGGCAATACTATTTTACACTATAGGATTAAGTATTTATGACTTGATGGCAGGAAGTCGTAGTTTTGGTCGTTCTAAACCACTGCGTAAAAAAACAGTTATTGCAAACTTTCCCAATATTGTTCAAAAGCGTTTAAAAGGCGGTGTACTCTATCACGATGGGCAATTTGATGATGCACGGTTGGCAATAAACCTAGCGCAAACAATTGTAGAAAAAGGAGGCACAGTATTGAACTATACTAAAGCAATAGGCTTTAAAAAAGAAAATGATATAATTGTTGGTGTAAAAATTCAAAATCAAGAAACAAAAGAAATATATACAGTAAAAACAAAAGCTGTTGTTAACGCTACAGGTGTTTTTGTCAATGATGTTTTACAAATGGATAAGCCTGACGCTAAAGATATCGTGCAAGCAAGTCAAGGTGTACATATTGTTTTAGATGATTATTTTTTACAAAGTAAAGACGCTTTATTGATACCAAAAACACGTGATGGACGTGTTTTGTTTGCTGTGCCTTGGAAAAATCACGTAATACTTGGTACAACAGACGTGCCTAAAGAAAAACATCTCATAGAGCCTAATGCTACTGATGAAGAAATTGATTTTATTTTGGAAACTGCTGGACGGTATTTGACTAAAAAACCAACACGTGATGATATACGGAGTGTATTTGCTGGTTTACGACCACTTGCAGCTCCTGCTGAGGGAAAAACCAAGACCAAAGAAATATCACGAGGTCACAAAATTTATGTTTCA
>JALSVQ010000046.1:0-17940 GCA_027073495.1 Flavobacteriaceae bacterium
TTTGCCCTAACGTGGTGAGCTGTTTTTCTTGAATGGGACTAACTTTCCCTTTAGGATATAGTATAACTACATCCACACCTTTTACGCCCAAAAAACCGTTTGCAACTGCGCTTCCTGTATCTCCTGATGTCGCTACAAGTACGGTTACTTGCTGTGTTTTATCTTTGTTAAAATAAGCCAAACAGCGTGCCATAAAACGCGCACCTACATCTTTGAAAGCAAGCGTAGGACCATGGTAAAGCTCTAAACTGTATGTGTTTTCATGAACTTGAACTACAGGAAAATCAAAAGCAATGGTTTCTGAAACGATTTGCTTCAAAACAGTATTAGGTATTTCATCTCCTACAAACTGTTTAATGGCTTGAAAAGCAATTTCAGTATTTGATAAATCTTCGATACTATCAAAAAAAGATTTTGGTAAAGGATTAATTACTTCTGGAAAAAAAAGCCCTCCATCAGCTGCTAAACCACGAATAACAGCATCTTTAAATGTAGTATTGGCTTGTTTATTAGAATCTTTAAGGCTGTAATAGTGCATTTTATAGTATTTTTATCCCTTCAGGGTTTATTTTTGATATAAAACAATTAAAAGTAATTGTTGTTTCCGAATATTTTTTGCTTAATGCAGCTTGGATTTTAAGCGCATCAGCTTTCCCTTTAGCCATAGCGAACATAGATGGACCAGAACCAGATATTCCAAAACCAAGTGCGTTATTTGATAGAGCTATTGTTTCTAATTCATTATAATATGGTATATTTTTACTACGAAATGGTGTAGCTACATAATCAACTAAAGATTTAGAAAGTAAATTGTAATCTTCTTTGTATAAGGCGCTTACAAATGCACCAACATTCGCCCATTGTTTGGTAGCTGTTTGCAAAGTTATTTCTTTTGGTAATATTGCACGTGCTTCAGCAGTTTTAATTGTTATCTGAGGGTGTAAAATTACTATCCATAAAGCTATTGGACTCGGTAAAGAAATAACATCAATAGAATCATTATTTCGTACTAAAGTAAAACCACCAAAAAGGGCAGGAGCTACATTGTCAGCATGTGCTGTTCCACTAGCTAATTTTTCGCCTTGCATAGCAAAAACAGTGAGTTCTTGTTTGTTGAATGGGTAACCTAATAAAGCATTGATACCAAATACAGCTCCAGCAGCACTTGCAGCGCTCGAACCAATACCACTTCCTGGTTTTATGTTTTTATAGATTTCTATTTCGAAGCCATAATCAGTATCAATAGCTTCTAATAAAGCTAACGCTGCTACTCCAGCTACGTTTTTTGTTACTTCTAAGGGTAATTTTTGTCCTGTAATTTTAGTGATTTTTACGCCTTTTTGCTGTACTTTTCGGATTAGCATTTCATCACCTACACTAGTTAAGCAAAGTCCTAAGACATCAAAACCACAGGCAACGTTTGCTACCGTAGCTGGGCAAAAAAGACGAATTGAAGCTATAGGCTTCATTATTTTGCTAAATTGATGATATCAGCAAAAACTCCCATAGCTGTGACCTCTTTTCCTGCTCCAGCGCCTGAAATAACAATTGGATTATCGCCATAGCGTTTGGTGTAAATTAAAACCGAGTTGTTAGTACCATCAACGTTATATAATGGATGTTTGCTATTTACCCTTAGGAGTTCTATTTTTTTGGTATCTTCTTTTTCTCCATGTTTAAAAATTGAAATAAATTTTAGTTTTGAACTAGTCACTTTTGCTTTGTTATAGAGTTGTAAGAAATGATTTTCTTCGGCTTCTAATTTGCTATAAAAATCATCTACTGTTAGCGTTCCAATACAACTTGTAGGTAAAAAACGGACTAAATCTATATCTTTCAGTTCTATAGGGTATTCACTTTCTCGAGCTACTATTAGCATTTTTCGAGATACATCAACTCCACTTAGATCAATACGTGGATCGGGTTCTGTATAGCCCTTTTCTTGTGCCTCTTTTACGACACTAGCAAAACTTTTAGTACCATTATACGTAGAGAAAATATAGTTTAAACTCCCCGAAAAAACACCTTCTATTTTAGTAATAACATCTCCTGCATATATTAAATCTCGTAATAATCGTATAATTGGCAAAGCTGCTCCTACTGTAGTTTCATAGCGAATAGATGCACCATTATCAATAGCTAGTTTCCGTAAATTTTTATAATAATTATAATCTTCAGAAAATGCAATTTTGTTGGCTGTAACTATAGAAATTCCTTTTTCTAAAAAACGGTGATAGTTTAGCGCTACATCTCTATTTGCAGTAGTATCTACAACGATACTATTAGGATAACCTAAAGCTATTGTCTTTTCTATGAATTTATCTAAATCCATAGGCTCTTCATGTTTTGCAGATTGCTCCATCTTAGAAATTCGTATACCTGCATAATCAAAAATCATTTCTTTAGAATTTGCAATAGCAAAAAGATTTTGATCAATATGTTTAATATCGTAGAGCCAATCATCTTGTTTTACCATTTGTCTAAGCAATGTTTTACCTATATTTCCTGTTCCTATTAAGAATATATTTACAGTTTGATATGCTTTTTCGAAAAAAACACGATGTAATACATTTAGCGCTACTTTAATAGCTTGTTTTTTTATAACAAACGAAATATTACGTTCGGAAGCACCTTGAGCAATTGCGCGAATGTTTACATCATAATCAGCAAGGGTTTTGAATATTTTGGCAGCAATACCTTTATGATTTTGCATTTGACTACCTACTACTGCTAGAATTGACAATTCTTTTTCTATTGTAATAGCATTTAGTCGTTTTGCAGCCAATTCAAGCTCAAACTCTTTACATAAAATAGTATTAGCAAAATCAACATCTTCTTCATTTATGGCTAAACATATAGAATATTCAGATGAGGCTTGTGTTATCAGTATAATATTAATTTTTCCTTTAGCCAAAGTGTCAAAAATACGAGCAGAAAATCCAGTAGTTCCTACCATTGATGTGCCTTCAATATTAATAAGTGCAATATTATCAATATTAGTTATTCCCCTAATAGAAAAACTGTAATTTGTATTATTTTTTTCGATTAAGGTACCTTTGTCTTCTGGTTTGAATGTGTTTTTAATGTGCAAAGGGATTTTTTTCTCTAAAACAGGTTGAATTGTAGGAGGATAAATAACTTTAGCTCCAAAATAAGAAAGTTCCATAGCCTCTTTATAACTCAGCTCAGGTATAGGAAAAGCTTTTTCTACATAAGCAGGATTACAAGTATACATACCGCTAACATCTGTCCATATTTCAACTATTTCTACATCTAAAATAGAAGCATATAGAGCAGCAGTATAATCTGATCCTCCGCGTCCTAGAGTAGTGATTTCATCTGCGTCATTAGATGCTATGTATCCAGAAGCTATATATATTTTTGCTTTGTTCGCTGCAATAAATGTAGTTAAATTAGTTGTTGTTTGGTCAATAGCCACTTTGCTATTACGGTAGTTATCTTTTTCTACTGTTTTGACTATTGAAGTACTGTCTATATGTTTTGCAGCGTCATTAACTTGTTTTAATTTTTCATATATAATATATGAAGACAAAATTTCTCCAATACTCTCTATTTGAGCAATTGACTTTTCTGTTTTTTCTTTAACCAAAGAAACACCTTTTAATAAATTTTCTAATTGGTGATATTTACTGTAGAAAAATTCTATTATTTTATCAGAATTCTTTTCAAAGAGCTTATTAATTATAGTTATATGTCGTAATTTGAAATTTTCCAAAATTGCTTCATAAGAAATACCTTTGGCAGCATTATCAGCTAAATCTAAGAGTAAATCAGTAACCCCTTTTTGATCATTTAGTTTTCCAAAGGCAGAAAAAACAACAAGTTGCGTTTGATTCTCATTATTCAAAATAATATCAATCACTTTGTTAATATTTTCTGCAGAAGCGATTGAACTTCCTCCAAATTTTAGAACTTTTGAAATTTTCATGTTTAGTATATTTGTTTTAAGCTACAAATATATCTTTTTTTATGTAAAAAATGTATCTTTGTTCTATTAAACTAATTATAATATAAAATATTATTTATGAGAATTTTAACAGGAAAAACAGCAATTATTACTGGAGCTACTCGAGGAATAGGTAAAGGTATTGCTCAAAAATTTGCTCAAGAAGGTGCTAATATAGCTTTTACATATAGTAGTTCTGTTGAGGCAGCCAATCTTTTAGAAAAAGAATTAAATGCTTTAGGTATTCAAGCAAAAGGCTATCAGTCTAATGCAGCAGATTTTGATGCAGCACAAGAACTAGTAAAAACTATTTTGAAAGATTTTGAAACAATAGATATACTTATTAATAATGCAGGAATAACAAAAGATGGTTTGTTAATGCGTATGAGTGTAGCAGATTTTAATAAAGTTATAGCTGTAAATCTTAATTCAGTTTTTAATATGACTAAAGCAGTTTTAAGACCGATGATGAAACAACGCGATGGCGCTATTATCAATATGAGTAGTGTAGTTGGAGTTAAAGGAAATGCTGGTCAAGCTAATTATGCAGCTTCAAAAGCAGGTGTTATTGGATTCACTAAGTCAGTTGCTTTAGAATTAGGCTCTCGAAATATCCGTTGTAATGCAATCGCTCCAGGGTTTATTGAAACAGAAATGACTGCAAAACTCGGTGAAGAAGTAGTCAAAGAATGGCGTAATGCTATTCCGCTTAAAAGAGGAGGAACGCCAGAAGATGTTGCAAATGCTTGTTTGTTTTTAGCATCTGATATGGCACATTACATCACTGGTCAAACACTTAATGTTGATGGTGGAATGCTGACCTAGTATGAAGATGAAGACTTATTAGATGGAATTATTAAATAATATAACAATTGTCATTTTATAATACACCTAAATCAATTAATTTTGATTTATACTAATTAATATAATATAAAAATATGAAATACAGAATAGAGCACGATACTATTGGCGAGGTTAAAGTACCTGCTGATAAATATTGGGGCGCACAAACAGAACGTTCAAGAAATAACTTTAAAATTGGTCAAGCGGCATCTATGCCAAATGAAATTATCAAAGCATTTGCTTATCTAAAAAAGGCTGCTGCTTTTGCTAACAATGAATTAGGCGTTTTGCCAACTGATAAGAGAGATTTGATAGCGCAAGTAGCAGCAGAAATTATGGAAGGAAAACTTGATGATCAGTTCCCTTTGGTCATTTGGCAAACAGGTTCTGGAACACAGAGTAATATGAATGTCAATGAAGTAGTTTCCAATCGTGCGCATATACTTTCTGGAGGTAACTTAACCGATTCAGAAAAAATACTACACCCAAACGATGATGTTAATAAATCACAATCTTCTAATGACACATTCCCAACTGCAATGCATATTGCATTGTATAAAAAACTTGAAGAAGTAACCATTCCGGGTATAGAAAACCTTAGAGATACCTTTGCAAAACTTTCTAAAGAGTACATGCATGTGGTAAAAATTGGACGCACCCATTTTATGGATGCTACACCTTTGACTTTAGGACAAGAATTTTCGGGTTATGTGTCACAATTAGACCACGGATTGCGTACTTTAAAATTTTCATTAAAACATTTAAGCGAACTAGCCTTAGGAGGAACAGCGGTAGGAACAGGAATAAATACACCAAAAGGCTATGCGGTTGTGGTTGCAAAATACATTGCTGAGTTCACCAACTTACCTTTTGTAACAGCAGAAAATAAATTTGAAGCATTAGCAGCACACGATGCTATAGTAGAAACACATAGCGCATTGAAAATGCTTGCCGTAGCAATGATGAAAATAGCTAATGATGTACGTATGTTAGCTTCTGGACCTAGAAGTGGAATAGGAGAAATAACAATTCCTGCTAATGAGCCAGGATCATCTATTATGCCAGGAAAAGTAAACCCTACACAAGTAGAAGCTTTAACTATGGTTTGTGCTCAAGTAATGGGTAATGATGTTGCCATCACTATGGGTGGCGCAACAGGTCAATTTGAACTCAATGTTTTTAAACCGATGATGATAGCAAATGCACTACAATCTGCTCAATTATTGGGAGATGCTGCGCAATCATTCACAAGCAATTGTGTTGCAGGTATAGAACCAAATCAAAAACGTATTGATGAACTACTTCACAACTCATTAATGTTAATAACCGCTTTAAATACCAAGATAGGCTATGAGAAAGCTGCAAAAATAGCCAAGACAGCACATAAAAAGGGTACAACGCTCAAAGAAGAAGCTGTAAATTTAGGCTATCTTACTGCCTCAGAATTTGATGCTTGGGTCAAGCCAGAAGAAATGGTAGGAGAGCTATAGAACAAATTTAAATCGATAAAGCACAATAGGTTTTACTTTTGTGCTTTATTTTTTTATAAAATGAGTACACTAGATAATGAGCCCCCAAAGTTTTAAAAAACTATTTTTTGTTCTCAATAGAATCTTGTATTTTTGGCGTACTAAAAATGAAACAATATGTGTAATGCATTCAATAAGAAATTTATAGATGAAGCAGCACATGCTTTGTCCAATCAAAATAAACAAAATATGGAAAAATCTTGTAATTCTAATTTCATGAAACAGGCAGTAGATGCTGCTATCAAAGGAATGTTAGCAAATGAGGGCGGTCCCTTTGGTTGTGTTATAGTCAAAGATGGAAAAGTAGTAGGAGTGGGTAATAATAAAGTGACTTCTACCAATGATCCTACAGCACACGCTGAAGTAACAGCCATCCGCGATGCTTGCAAAAATCTTGGGTCATTCCAACTCGATGGATGTACAGTTTACACCTCTTGTGAACCTTGTCCTATGTGTTTGGGTGCAATCTATTGGGCAAGGCCAGACAAAGTATATTATGGTTCAAATCAAGAAGATGCTGCAAATATAGGTTTTGATGACCAATTTATATATGATGAAATACCATTACCCTACGAAAAACGCAGCATCCCATTTGAACAATGTGGACGTGATGTAGCACTAGAGCCATTTAACATGTGGGCAGAAAAAGAAGATAAAACGGAGTACTAATGTTTACCATTCGCAAAGGAACAGAAGCTGATTTTCCTGAAATATTGGCGCTTATCAAAGAATTGGCATTGTTTGAAAATGCACCTGAAAAAGTGACTAATTCAGTTGCTCAAATGCAAGCAGAGCAAGACCTTTTCAAGACCTTTGTTGTAGTAAATGATTCAGGAGAAATCATTGCTATGATGCTCTATTACTTTGTATATTATACTTGGGTAGGAAAATCGTTATATCTCGATGACCTCTATGTCAAAGAAGCTTTCAGAGGTAATGGTATAGGCAAACAACTCCTTAATCAATTGTTTAAAGAAGCGAAACAAAATAACTGCAAACGGGTACGCTGGCAAGTTTTAGATTGGAATGAACCTGCAATAAATTTTTATAAAAAAATAGGAGCAACACTAGATGGCGAATGGATTAATTGTGATTTTGATACAAAACAAATAAAGAATTTTCATAAAGATAATTAGGGCATAACCCTAGGGGTCGGGCTATACGCACTCACTGTTTGTAAGCACACTTACAAACGAGTTCATACAAATGCTACTATCCCTTATGCAAAAAAAACAAAACAAATGAATGATATTGCACTAATACAAAAATATTTCCCTGAATTAACAACAGAACAAATCAATCAGTTTGAACAATTAGGAGCTTTATATCAAGAATGGAATGCCAAAATAAACGTTATCTCTCGTAAAGATATGGATGCACTGTATGAACGTCATATCCTTCATGCATTAGGCATAGCAAAAATTATCACATTCAAAGCAGGTTCAAAAGTATTAGATGTAGGTACAGGTGGAGGATTTCCTGGAATACCATTAGCAATATTGTTTCCAGAAACACAGTTCCACCTTGTAGATGCTATTGGTAAGAAAATAAAAGTAGTAGATGCCGTAGTAGCAGCTACAGGACTTAAAAATGTAACCACAGCACATACACGTGCAGAAAAAGTTAATGATACATATGACTTTGTAGTCAGTAGAGCAGTAACTAAAATGCCAGATTTTGTCAAATGGGTACGCACCAAAATAGCCAAGAAATCAGAACATTCACTTAAAAATGGTATTTTATACCTTAAAGGAGGAGATCTAACTGAGGAACTAAAAACATATGCTAGTGTAAGACTCTATAATCTAACAGATTATTTTGATTTACCATTTTATGAAACTAAAAAAGTTGTACATTTACCTATAAAAGTTAGAAACTAATTTATTTTTTAGCTAGTTGAACATAATAGTTCAGATAGCGCCCTAACTGATTATATTTATCAATGGTACTCATATAGGTAAACTGAAAGAAATAGCGCGTATTTCCTATTTCGATGAGCTTTGCTGCGCCATAAGTTTTATATCTTCCATTAAAGTAGAATTGAATTTTCTCAACAGGAATTTTACTTTTTGTATCAATATAATCGAGTTTAATAACAATATTAGGATTGAGTTGTTTTCTATATTCAAGCCATTGTTCCTTTATCGTTTTGTGTTTGTCTTTTTTTACTTTATTATAAGTAAAAGTATATTTTCGTGCAGTAGCGTACAATGGTAATTCATCATTTTGTTTGAAAGAAATATAATACTGCTTATTTAGTGTTATTTTTATCTTATTAGCAATTGTAAAAGTAGTATCATTTTCAAGATAGAATCTTTTGTCATCAAGCCTATGTTTGGGAACCATTAATTTTATAGCACTTCTTCGCAAACTACTACTGATATGTGTTTTTGATTGGTTAGTTTTTTTTCTCTTCCTCTTATCTTCTGAATTGAGATAATTAAGAGTTGTTTGTCTAATTTGTTTCGTTTTTTTTAACTCAGCATTACGATAAAATCGATATCCTACTTTAAATAGAATAAACAAAAAGACAACGAGTTTCCATGCAATCTTACCATTAGTACTACTACTTTTATATTTTTTATAGGAAGTAGATGTTTTGACAGTTTTAACATGCTGTTTTGAAGCTTGATTTTTTTTAATTGTTGTCTTTTCCTTTCCAAAATCAAAAAAAGAATCATTACCTTTTACTATGAGTGTGTTTTCTTTATACGAAGCACAATTACCTATAAAATTAGGTTGTCTTCCTGTCAAAGAACATAGCAATCCGCGATTGACGTCTTCTTTTTTAAAAACACATTGTTGACAAATTTTTATGCGCTGATCTTGATTCATATTTTTTTATCATAAAAAAAGCACCTATTTCTAGGTGCATACTATTTTAATTAAGCGTGTAGTTTACAATTACTTGCCTTGAATTTTCAAGATAGTCTTGCGGTGTACCAAGGTCAATTCCGTATGCAGAAAAATCTTCTAAATGATATTCTACTTTAGCCTCAGAAAGCATCATTCCTTTTTGATCAGCATACGTATCGTTTAATATAACTACATCTTGTTGCGCCATAGCATTGACAGTAAAACCACTGATAGTAGCATCTATTTTCATGTTTAGGGTTGTTTTTGTAGTTATTGTATTATTATATGTTGTACCATCAATTGTTTTTGAGGCATCGACAGCAACTACTTCAACTTTTAGATTGTAATAGATAGTCAAAGGTATATCATTCATAGTTTGATTTTGTGTTCCAGAAATTGTACTTAATACGTCGCCTACACTTGCACCTTCCGTAAGCATTACTTCATCATTGATAGGAATATCAATAGCTTCTGTTCCTAGATTTATGGTAAAAGTACCATTTGCTCTATAATTGTGATTATCTTTTCGGACATCAAGATTCCCCATATATAGTGTGTAGATACCAGTAGCGTCATTGTTTGCTACAAAATGGTGATATGTATTATTGTTTGAACTTACTGTGCCATCAATTTCTAAAATATCAGGACTTATTGGACCATTACTCTCAATAGTATTATTATAATACCAATTATTAAGATCTGCCAATGGTAGATAATCGTAGTATGTGGTAGGCGCAGGTGGATCAACAGTTTCTGATGGACAACCATAAAAAACAAATGATACTAAAGCTACAATACTTAAAATTTTAATTGATTTCATAATGATTTTTTTATATTTTCAACAAATATAAGTATTTTTACGAAAAATAAAAATATAATGCACAACACTTTAGGTACTATTTTGCAACTAACTACATTTGGAGCTTCTCATGGTCAAGCTATTGGAGGTATTATTTCGGGTTACCCAGCAGGTATTTCGGTTGATTTTGATTTTGTTCAACGGGAATTGAACAGACGCAAACCTGGGCAATCAAAAATCACTACACAACGTAAAGAAAATGATGAAGTTGAATTTCTTTCAGGTGTTTTTGAAGGAAAAACTACAGGAATGCCTATTGCGTTTCAGATTAAAAATACCAATATGCGCTCCAAAGATTACAGTCATATCAAAAATATTTTTAGACCTTCACATGCAGATTATACGTATCAAAATAAATATGGCACTAGGGATTATCGTGGTGGTGGTAGGAGTAGTGCTCGTGAAACTGCCAATTGGGTTGTAGCAGGTGCTTTGGCAAAACAGTTTATTCCAAATATAAAAATTAATGCTTTTACATCGTCTGTTGGGAGTATTTTTATAGATAAACCATATCAAGATTTAGATTTTTCGAAGACAGAGTCTAATATTGTTCGTTGCCCAGATGAAAAATCGGCAGCAAAAATGATTGCGCGTATTGAAGCTATCAAAAAAGCTGGTGATACTATAGGAGGGACGGTTACTTGTGTTATTCAAAATGTGCCATTAGGATTAGGAGAACCTATTTTTAATAAACTACAAGCAGCTTTAGCGCAGGCTATGCTATCTATCAATGCTGTAAAAGGGTTTGAATATGGTAGTGGCTTTTGTGGCGCTAAAATGACAGGAAGCACGCACAATGATTTATTTAATGAAGATGGTACAACCAAAACAAATCTTTCAGGGGGAATTCAAGGTGGTATTTCTAACGGAATGGATATTTATTTTAGAGTTGCCTTTAAACCTGTAGCTACTATTATGCAAGAACAAGAAACCATAGATGCTGATGGTAATAAAGTTAAAATGCAAGGCAAAGGGCGTCACGACCCTTGCGTTGTACCTCGTGCAGTTGTTATTGTGGAGAGTTTGGCAGCTTTGGTGCTTGCAGATTTTACGTTGTTAAATCGTTTAACGAAAGCCTAATGAATATTTTACAGTTTTATCAAGATAATAGCGCACAGTATACTGTGATTATATCAAAACTAAAAAAACAACTCATTACATTGAGTATGGTTCGTTTTACTGTGTTTTTACTAGCCTTTTATTTGGCTTATCATTTCCGTAATACCACTAAAACAGCTGTGTTACTATTTGTTATCGGCATTGCGCTTTTTCTATTTCTAGTCTCAAAGTATGAAAATTTAAGAACTAAATTAGAAAAGCAAAAAGCATTAAAAGCTATTAATGATCTTGAGATAGAAGTATTAAATGGTACTGTTTCAAAATTGGAAAATGGTAATGAATATAGTAACCCAACACACGATTTTAGTTATGATATTGATTTGTTTGGAGCTAATTCGTTCTTTCAATATTTAAATAGAACAGAAACAAAAGTAGGAAAAAAGCTATTAGCAGAAACACTTACCTCTAATAACACTGATGCTATAGAAGCAAAGCAAGAGTCCATACAAGAGCTAGTTCATAAAACAAATTGGGCACAAGATTTTCGTGCTGTTGCTAGTTTAATACATACCAAAGTTGATACCTATAAACTTCTCAATTGGCTAAAATCATATCACGCTTTTATACCAAAGTACATGCGGTATTTACCTGCAGTTTTTAGTGTGCTAACAGTATTAACTATGCTGCTAAGTTATTTAGGCTATGTCGAATCAAAATTTGTTTACATTTTATTCGCTATAGGATTAGCTATAACAGGTAAGTTTTTAAAAAATACAACTAAATTATATCACGATGTTTCACAATTAAAAGAAACATTCGTTCAAAATCAACAATTAATATATCTTATTGAAAATACGGAATTTAACGCTTTGCATCTCAAGCAAAAAAAGAACGCAATAACAATTAAAAATGAAAAAGCATCGGAGCTGTTAACCGTTTTTTCAAAAGCACTTGAACGCTTTGATTATAGAAATAATATCATATTTGCACTATTTGGTAATGGTTTGTTTCTTTGGGATTTAAGACAAGCCTATCATATCGAAAATTGGATTGCAGCAAATAAAGAAAAAGTAGCCAATTGGTTTGAGGTAATTGCTTATTTTGATGCGCAAATTTCTTTAGGTAATTATGCGTTCAATCATCAAGATTATGTATTCCCAACCATTAATGATGATGTAGCATGTATCAAAGCAAGCCTACTAGGACATCCTTTGCTCAATGCTTCAAAGCGAATCACAAATGACTTTACGATTGCCAATTCCAATTTTCATATCATTACAGGAGCCAATATGGCAGGAAAAAGCACTTTTTTGCGCACAATAGCTTTAACCATAGTTATGGCAAATACCGGTTTGCCTGTTTGTGCCAAATCAATACAATATAATCCTATAAAGCTAATAACAAGTATGCGAACATCTGATTCGCTTGCTGCAGATGAGTCTTATTTCTTTTCAGAATTGAAACGCTTAAAATTTATTGTGGACAAGATTAGTAAAGCACGGTATTTTATTATTTTGGATGAAATATTAAAAGGAACTAACAGTACAGATAAAGCAGAAGGCTCTTATCAATTTATAAAACGTCTTTTGACAACCAAAGCAACAGGACTTATCGCTACTCATGATTTGAGTTTGTGTAAACTCGCGGAGGAATCAGCAGCAATAAAAAATTATTATTTTGATGCTGAAATTGTCAATGATGAATTATTCTTTGATTATACACTTAAAAAAGGCATCTGTCAAAATATGAATGCCTCATTTCTATTACATAAAATGGGAATTGTTTAATAGAATTTTACACTTTTCGTAAAACGGTAACAATTGTTACCGACATTACGTCTTATTTATTGCCGAAATGGCTGTATTTTTGCAATGGTATATTTATTGTAATATACTTATCACAATAATAAATATAAATAAGATGACAATAACATTAGATACAAAAGCGTTTAAAGAAAAAGTGTTTGACTTCAGTAATGGAGGAGATTGGAAATTTGTAGGAGAAAATCCTGCTATTATAGATTTCTATGCCGATTGGTGTGGACCTTGTAAGACAGTAGCTCCAATTCTAGAAGAACTGAGCGAAGAATATAAAGGAAAAGTAGATATTTACAAAGTAGATACAGAAGCAGAACGTGAACTTTCTGCGATGTTTCAAATACGAAGCATCCCTTCCATGCTCTTTATACCCAAAGATGGGCAACCACAAATGGCTGTTGGAGCATTGCCAAAACAAAGCATCAAATCAGCTATGAAAGATGTATTTGGAATAGAATAACATATAAATTTTGGTTAGTTTTTAAAGTCGGTTATCTTATTTGAGATAATCGACTTTATTATTTAATCCCAATAGTTTTCTGAAATTACGATTAGCGCTAATAATTCTATAGTATTAGCATAATATTCTCCATCTTGAACATTATTATCTATAAGTAAGTCATAAAGATTGTTTAACCATTCTTGATGCGAAGTATCTAGCATCGCCCCAACTGTAAAAGGAGCTATAAATGTAGCATCATTCCAATTAAATAAGGCTGTACCATCCAATTGATATCCATTAGAAATTGTCATTACATTTCCATTATTACTTGTTCTAAGCCAATTGTTTATTTTGTTTACCGCGGTTACAGCTCTATTATCATTAGTCAATAAATAATCAACACTCATGCGCCAAGGAAAACGACAAGCATTATAATAATATGCACCATCGTTTGCATTTTCCAAATAATTAGATCCAGCAGGAATTGCTGTAGTATTTGTGTTGATGACAAAGTCAGGAACTAAACCCGTTTGCTGATGCTGTACTTGATTGATAATACTGTAGCATTTTGTTACAACAGTATTCCAATTGTTGTCATTAGTAATACTAGCAAATTTCTTAAAGTGACTCGTGATAAAATCTGAAATACGTGTGCCATAATAATAATTAGAAGAATCAGTTACCCAATCTCCTAATTTTACCGTCCAAGTTTCATGATTTATTTCATCTTGCATTATGGCTCCAATCAGTGTTTTTGCAGCTTCTAGATAATTAATATCATCCTCGCTTCCCCATTGTTTATCTGCCAATAATAATGAAAAAGCAATATCAATATCACCATCACTAGCAGAATCATCATCATTAGAAGTGGTGTCATTGCAAGTCAGTTGTTGCCAATCCATTAGCAATGGATTGATAGTACTACTATGGTGCTGATAATAAGTATATAACCCATCAAAATATTTTTTTGCATTACTATCATATCCTGCCATAAAACAGCTTATCATCATTCCATAACCTTGAGCTTCAGATACTGAAATAGCTCCATTACCGCTATAAATATAGTATTCATCCTGATTACAATCATTTTTTAAATACTGATTTTTCCAAGTCTCATAAAATGTTTTAACATGATTATCTAATTCCTCTTGACTATATTGATTAGGAATGATATGAGTACCAAGATATTGGGTGTGATTAGGAAAAGGGTGATTGACTGTAGTAGTTGATTCGTCTGCTGTATTTTTGTGACAAGATATGCTTAATAAGCTTAAGGCTAAGAGAATAAGTTTGTTTATTGAAATTGACATTTTTAAACGATTTAGTTATGCTATACAAACGTATAATTATCAATATTATTTGATACAATCTTAACTTGGCTAATCACAAAAAAAATGTAACTTTGACGGTTTGCAATTATTTATGGATAAAAATCAAGAATATATAAATGTTTATGGTGCACGTGTACACAATCTAAAAAATATTGATGTACAGATACCTCGCGAAAAACTTGTTGTGATAACAGGTTTAAGTGGTAGTGGAAAATCTTCATTAGCATTTGATACCATCTATGCAGAAGGGCAACGCCGTTATTTGGAAACATTTTCGGCTTATGCACGGCAGTTTTTAGGCGGTTTGGAACGTCCTGATGTCGATAAAATTGATGGACTTTCTCCTGTGATAGCTATAGAACAAAAAACAACCAATAAAAATCCGAGGTCAACTGTAGGAACTACCACAGAAATTTATGATTTTTTACGCTTACTCTTTGCACGTATAGGAACAGCATATTCCTTCAAGACGCAAGAAAAAATGGTTCAATATAGTGATGCACAAATACTATCATTGATACTAGAAACGTACAACAATAGAAAAATAACCATCTTAGCTCCAAAGATAAAAGCGCGAAAAGGACATTATAGAGAGCTGTTTGTACAGTTTACAAAGCAAGGCTTTCTTCGTGCTCGTATTGATGGAGAACTGGTAGAAATAGTCAAAGGTCTTAAGCTGAATCGCTACAAAACACACGATATTGAGCTTGTTATTGACAGGCTCTTAGTTAATGCTAAGCAAGAAAAAAGATTGGAAGAAACCATTAATACAGCAATGTATCATGGTAATAATACGCTACTTGTTTTAGATAATGAAACCAATGAATATCGCTATTTTAGTAGGCATTTAATGTGTCCTAGTTCTGGCATAGCTTATGAGCAGCCTGAACCGAATTCTTTTTCGTTTAATTCGCCTAAAGGCGCTTGTTCACATTGCAATGGATTAGGCGTAGTGAAGGAAGTGAGTATGGAAAAAATCATCCCTAACACATCCGTTTCTATAGTAAATGGCGGATTACATCCTGTTGGAGCAGAAAAAGAAACTTGGATGTTCAATCAGCTCTATATTATAGCAGAACGCTACAATTTTAAACTGACAGACCCCATAAAATCAATTCCCAAAGAAGCTATGGACTTTATACTTAATGGCGGTTATGAAGTCTTTGAAAAAAAATCTGACGTACTAGGAATTACAAGAGAATTCAAAATAGATTTTGATGGGATTATTCCTTTTGTAACAAGTCAATACAATCAGAACAATTCTACTAGTGTAAAGCGTTGGGCAAATGCGTTTATGGAGGAAAAGCATTGTAGTGTTTGTGATGGGCAACGTTTGAAACAAGAGTCGCTTCATGTAAAAATAGATAAAAAAAATATATCTGATGTAACTCAATTAGATTTAAGTGATTTTGCTGTTTGGATGAATACATTAGAAGAAAAATTAACAGAAAATCAATTAAAAATTGGTCTAGAAATCATAAAAGAAATCAAAACACGTACCCAATTTTTGCTTGATGTCGGTTTAGAATATTTAACATTAGATAGAAGTTCTCGTTCATTATCTGGAGGAGAATCACAACGTATCCGTTTGGCTACACAGATTGGTTCACAGCTTGTCGGTGTGCTTTATATTTTGGATGAACCAAGTATTGGTTTGCATCAACGAGACAATGATCGCTTAATTAAATCTTTGACAAACTTACGTGATATCGGAAATTCGGTTTTAGTTGTTGAGCACGATAGAGATATGATAGAACAAGCAGATTATGTTTTTGATATTGGACCTCGAGCAGGGCGTTTTGGAGGCGAAATAGTAAGCGCAGGAATACCTGCTGAAATTTTGAAAGAAGATACACTAACCGCTGCTTATCTCAATGGTAAAAAAGAAATAAAACTACCCAATACGCATAAAGGTAACGGCAAAAGCATTGTACTTAAAGGCGCAAGTGGTAATAATCTTAAAAATATAACGATAACTATTCCTTTAGGGCAACTCGTATGTGTAACTGGTGTTTCTGGAAGTGGAAAATCTACATTAATTAATGAAACGCTCTATCGCATATTAAACAAACACATCTATCGAGCTGTAAAAGAGCCGATGCCATACAAAAGCATAGAAGGAATAGAACATATTGATAAAATAATTGATATCGATCAAAGTCCAATTGGGAGAACACCACGCTCAAATCCTGCAACATATACAGGCGTGTTTTCAGAAATCAGAAATCTATTTACAAAAACACCAGAAGCCAAAATTCGTGGCTATAAACCAGGACGTTTTTCTTTTAATGTTAAGACAGGACGTTGTGATGTTTGCGAAGGTGGCGGAATGCGAATAATAGAAATGGCATTTTTGCCTGATGTACACGTGACTTGCGAAAAATGCCAAGGGAAACGCTTTAATACGGAGACATTAGAAATTCGTTATAAAGGTAAATCTATAGCCGATGTATTGGCTATGACCATAGATGAAGCCGTTCCATTTTTTGAAAAAATACCAAAAATCTATAAAAAGATAAAAACCATTCAAGATGTTGGTTTAGGTTACATAACTTTAGGACAATCTTCAACAACATTATCAGGAGGAGAAGCACAACGTATTAAACTAGCTGCAGAACTTTCAAAACGTGATACAGGTAATACCTTTTATATTCTTGATGAGCCTACAACAGGCTTACATTTTGAAGATATTAATGTGCTAATGCAAGTGATACATAAATTAGTTGAAAAAGGAAATACGGTATTAATTGTTGAGCACAATATGGATGTTATAAAACTAGCAGATTATATCATTGATTTAGGAAAAGAAGGAGGGAAGCGAGGCGGAACAATACTCTGTAGTGGAACACCAGAAGAAATAATAAAAAATAAGCAGAGTTATACTGCTAAATATTTAAAGAAAGAATTAAGCAAATAATATGATGGATAAAAATAAAATTACACCAAAAGAAGAAGCAAAAATTAGAGAAAAATTTAAGCAAAAAACGTGGAATGAAATAAAAACCAATGATTCTTGGGTTATATTCAAGGTTATGTCAGAATTTGTAGAGGGTTTTGAACGCCTTGCTAAAATTGGACCTTGTGTGAGTATATTTGGTTCAGCACGAACAAAAAATGATGATAAATATTACAAATTAGCCGAAGAAATAGCGTATTTACTTTCAGAACATGGTTATGGAATCATCACTGGTGGTGGGCCTGGAATAATGGAAGCAGGAAATAAAGGAGCATATCGTG
>JALSVQ010000046.1:17950-22549 GCA_027073495.1 Flavobacteriaceae bacterium
GAATTGCCGTTTGAGCAATTTGACAATCCGTATATCGATAGAAATAAAATCATTGATTTTGATTATTTCTTTGTACGCAAAGTGATGTTTGTTAAATATTCACAAGGTTTTGTTGTTATGCCAGGAGGTTTTGGTACTTTAGATGAACTTTTTGAAGCCATAACACTCATTCAAACCAAAAAAATAGGGCGTTTTCCTATAATTCTTGTTGGTTCAGAATTTTGGGAAGGACTTATGGATTGGATAAAAAATACCTTACGCGATAAATTTAAAACCATAAGCCCAAAAGATTTAGATCTTATTCACGTAGTCGATACTAAAGAAGAAGTAGCAGATATAATAGATGCTTTTTACAAAAAATACAATCTACAGCCTAATTTTTAACAGTATGCTCAAAAAAACCAGCTATTTGTTCTTGATTTTCAATATAATTCAAGGACTTGCTCAAGAGCGTATTAAATTGATGTCATATAATTTAATGCATTTTCCATCAACTTACGCTTATGATGATGCTAGCAATACTTTTATAGATAGAAGTCCTCGCCTCAAAGCGATTACAGATGAATTTCAACCAGACATACTAATGGTTTGCGAATTGGAAAATCAGACTGGTGCTGATACCATTTTGAGTAACGTTTTGAATGTTGGAACGAATAAATACGCTTCGCCTAATTTCATCTATAATCAATCGACAAGTTATACAAGATACAATCAATTTTTGTACTATAATACCGATAAGTTGATTTTAGAAAACCAAAGTATCTTAACCACAAATTTACGGGATATTAATAATTATACATTTATATTAAATACTACAGATGCTGCTACTAATCCCATCTATATAGAAGTCTATGTTGCTCATCTTAAAGCGAGTCAAAATGCAAGCAATGAACAAAAGCGCTTAGATATGGTCAATGTATTTACTGCTAATTTAGCTTCAGTGCCAAGCAATCATCATATTGTGTTTGCAGGCGATTTAAATATCTACACAAGCTCTGAACCTGCATATCAGGAGTTACTAGATACAACGAATAGCATTGTTTTGGTAGATCCTATTAATTCTCCAGGAAGTTGGCATAACAACAGCACATATCAAGCATTAGCTACACAATCTCCAATAACAACCAATAATCAATTTTCTGCAAATTATGGCGCTAACGCCGCTGGAAGCGATGGTGTAACTGGAGGTCTTGATGATCGTTTTGATTTTATATTATTAGATCAAAATGCAATGACAGATACCAATTTACATTATGTTTCAGGATCATATCATGCTTATGGCAATAATGGCACTTGTTTCAATACAAGTATTAACAATACAGATTGCGCTGGAAGCTTGTTTTCTGAAGCACTACGTGATCATTTATTCAATATGAGTGATCATCTTCCTGTAGTTCTTGAATTAGAAACAAATAGTACTTTTCTTCAAGTTGAAGATGCTTCAGAAATTGCATTTTTAAGAGGTAACATAGCTGTTACTTCATTAGAAGTTAAAAATAATAATTATGATAAATATTTAATATATAATAGTTTAGGTCAAATAATGAATAAAAATAAGTTTTCCAATGCTATTGAAATAATAAATATAGAAACACTAAGTTCAGGTGTTTATTATTTAAAAATTGATAATCATAAACCATTAAAATTTATTAAGATTGATTAAAAAATTGTGTGCGTTAGTTCTTTTTTTATTAGCTTTGACTAATACAAAAGGCTATGCGCAGCAATATCTTCATCTTAGCTTAGACACCGTTTCGAATACGGTAACAGTAAAACAACAATTTACTTTTAAAAACATATCATCTAAAAGTATGGATAAAATCTATCTCCATGCTTGGGCAAATGCCTACAAAACCAAAATAACAGCTTTAGCAAAACGTTTTGAAGAAGATTATAAACGCAGTTTTCATTTAGCACGTCAAAAAGATAGAGGTTTTATTAGTATAGATAAATTAACTACAAATTCGAATAAAGTACAATTTCAATTTTTGAGAGACAGTATCGATATTCTTGAAATACAATTAAACAAGCCGTTAAAAGCAGGAGAGGAGCTCCATTTTGAAAGTAGTTATACCGTAAAACTACCCAATGCAAAATATACCAAATATGGTTTTGATAAATCTAAAAATTATTTTTTAAAATATTTTTATTTGATACCAGCTGTTTGGAGTAATGGTAGTTTTAAATTAATGAATAATAAAGGTTTAAATGATATTTGTCAAGATAAACAAGACTATACTATTACGTTCAAAGCGCCTCAAAACTATCATATCATTACAGATTTAATTAAAACAAATGATAGTACTTACATTGGAAATTTACGAAATAATATCAGTTTTGAATGTTTAAAAAAATCAAACTATAAAAATTTTAATTTTGAAGACATCCAAATTCAAACTGATATATATGATACTAAAAAAAGCTACGCGCTTCAAGCAGTACAATTGACTCGAATTAAAGGTTTTTTAGAAACAAAACTCGGAAAATATCCATTTAAGAAAATAGTATTATCCAGTAATGCATATCGTCTGAATCCTGTTTATGGCGTCAATCAATTACCATCTTTTGTAAATCCTTATCCAACTGATTTTGAATTGGACTTGAAATTATTAAAAAGCTATATTAATAATTATTTTGACAATGTATTACAAATAGATAAACGAACCGATTATCAGTTTATAAAGGGTATAGAAAGCTATTTGATGATGGCTTTTGTAAAAGAATACTACTCTGATACCAAAATGTTAGGAAAATTATCTAAAATATGGGGAATTCGTTGGTTTGAAATTTCGAAATTAGATTATAATGATAAATATGCGTTGTATTATCAATATATTGCCCGTAAAGCATTAGATCAACCCTTAGAGACACCTTTAGATTCCTTGTCAAACTACAATAGAAATGTAGCTAACCCATTTAAAGCAGCGCTAGGTTTGCGTTATATTGCTGCTTACACTTCCGACACTGTAGTATGGCGAGCTATAAAGACTTTTTATACCAGAAATCAACATAAAAAAGTGAGTTCAAAGGCATTTTTTAAACTTTTAAAAAAGGGAAGTCCAAAAAATATTGATTGGTTTTTTGATGCGTATGTAACAGGCAATGAGCCAGTAGATTATACCATTAAGAAAGTGTATGCGGTAAATGATTCATTGGCTGTAATCATCAAAAACAAACGAAAAAATGCTGTACCGAATCTACTTTATGGCGTAAAAGATAAACGAATTATTTTTAAAAAATGGTTGAAACCAATTACTGCTATTGATACAGTTTTTGTCAAAAATGGCAATTATAATCGTTTGGTTTTGAATTATGAAAATTTATATCCAGAAATCAATCAGCGTGATAATTGGAAACATGTCAACTCACATCCTCTGTTCAATAAACCATTAAAATTAGGATTCATAGAAGATGTAGAAAATCCATCTTACAATCAATTGTTTATTATTCCACTAAGTGATTTCAACTATTATGATGGTATAATGTTAGGTGCAAAACTAAATAATAGTACATTTCTTCGTAAGAACTTTTATTTTGATATAAAACCTTTTTTAGGTACAAAAAGTGGAAGTATCACAGGTTCAGGAAATGTGTTTTATAAAAAACGGTATCGTAATAAAAAATTGCAATCGTATCGTATTGGTACAGGATTCTCCTATTATCATTTTGATAATACATTAACTTATAGAAAAATAACGCCTTATTTACAGTTTGTATTTCGCGATAAAAACTACAGACTTTCAAAACGTCGTATTTTAACCTTAACTCAAGTTCGCTTAGAAAAAGATGATAATGCCACAAATCCGTTTGGAGATGAAGCTATAAATTATAATGTATTTAATGGAAGTTATATTTATAAACAGCCAGGAGAAATTAAACAATTTGTAACTGTTACTGCCTTAGAATTGGCAAATAAATTTGGAAAAGCAAGTTTTGACATCCGTTATAAAAAACTAACACTTAAGAATAGACAATGGGATCTTCGCGCTTATTTTGGTGCATTTTTGTACAATACAAGCACTTCTGGATATTATAACTTTTCATTGGATAGACCGACAGATTATTTATTTCAATATGGTTACTATGGGCGCTCGGAAACATCAGGTATTTTGAGTCAACAATACTTCATAGCAGAAGGCGGGTTCAAATCGCGACTTGTAGGAGCTAGAGCCAATCAGTGGCTTATTTCGGGAAATGCAGCTACAAGTATTTGGCGTTGGTTTGAAGTCTATGGTGATGTTGGGCTGGTTAAAAACAACGCCTTAGAACCAAAATTTTATTACGATAGTGGTTTGCGTATTAACCTTGTTCCAGGACAATTTGAAGCCTTTTTACCGCTGTATTCATCCAATGGTTTTGAACCAAATAACGGCAATTATATGAGTAAAATTCGTCTTGTTTATACTACAGATTTAGGGCGCCTTTTTCATTTTTATAAAAGAAGTTGGCATTGATAAATATTTATTACGATTTTTTAATAGTATCAAAATCTGCTTCTTTTTTCTTATAGGCTTTGATAATAGCAGAAACCAATTTATGACGAATCACATCTTTCTCATTAAGATGTACAATACTAATTCCTTGCACACCATCCAAAGT
>JALSVQ010000047.1 GCA_027073495.1 Flavobacteriaceae bacterium
AAAATACACGATTAATTAATGAATAGTTTTATACAATAATTAAAGCCTCGAAATGTAAATTTTGAGGCTTTTCTGTTGTAATACGTTTCTTTAATTAAAATCGATATCTTTTAAAAGCTTCAATAGCAGCGTAATCGGCAAGTCCCAATTGATGATATTTTTGGGAAGTTAGCTGGTTTCTATCTTCTACACGCATCCAGAATTCTCTCGAGTCATCACCTTGAAACATCACGCCATCTTTTTGTGATTGATGATAAAAGATAGCGTGCCTTTTCTTCATTACTTGGTCAGGACTCATCGGTACTGCCATATCAATTTCGTAACTTTCCCATTCGTGCCAAGCGCCATTATAAAGCCATACCCAACACGCTTTCATAAACGGAGTGTTTTTGAGTTTGTCGATTGCTTGAAATAATGCATTAAGACAAACTTCATGCGTGCCGTGAGGGTCAGCCAAATCTCCTGCGGCATAGATTTGATGTGGCTTTATTGTTTCTATAATTGTAACCATTTTTTCTATATCTACTTCAGATAGCGGATTCTTTTTTACGCGTCCTGTTTCGTAAAAAGGGAGGTTTAAAAAATGTACTTTATCATCGTTTAAGCCCAGATAACGTGTTGCGGCTATAGATTCACTTCTTCGTATTGCACCTTTGAGTGCACGTAGTGCTTTGCTATCAATACTACTTTCTGTTTTATTTTTGAGGTCTGTTATTATTTTTTCTGCTGCTGTAGTTTGAACCAATTCTTGGCTGACTTCAACAAATTTCAAGGCTTCTGCATCTGAAACAGCTATATTTCCGGATGTTTGATAGACCACATGCACATCATGTCCTTGCTCTATTAAGCGGTCAAAAGTACCGCCCATAGCTATGACATCATCATCGGGATGTGGACTGAATATAATGACTCTTTTTTGAGCTGGTAAGGCACGTTCAGGTCTTTTGCTATCATCAGCATTAGGTTTTCCACCCGGCCAACCTGTTATGGTATGTTGCATTTTGTTAAACATTTTGATGTTTAAATCATAAGCGCTTCCTTCTTGAAGGAGCAAGCTAGACATTCCATTGTTATTATAATCTTTGTCTGTCAGTTTTAATATTGATTTTTGTTTGCGTTCACTTAACCAAACTACTGCTTTGCGTTTTAAATTTTTATTCCATTTGCAATTTTTTACAAGCCAAGGTGTTTTGACACGAGTTAGTTCTGCAGCGGCTTCATTATCTAATATAAACGTAGTGTTATTGTGTTTTTGAAGATATGTAGCAGGTACTTCTGATGAAATTTCACCTTCAATGGTTTCTTGTATTATCTTTGCTTTTTTGCTACCCCAAGCTAATAAAACAATTCTTTTTGCTTTAAGAATTGTTCCAATACCCATAGTAATGGCGGTTCGAGGTACATTTTCAATACCTAAAAAGGCTGGAGCTGCATCAACACGCGTGATGTGGTCGAGCATTATATTTCGAGTTCCTGAGTTGAGGTGTGATCCTGGTTCATTAAAACCAATATGTCCACTTCTCCCGATACCGAGTAACTGAAAGTCTAAGCCACCAGTGGTTTCAATTTTTTTCTCATATGCAATGCAAGTGTCATAAACTTCATCAGGATGGATTGCGCCATTAGGAATGTTTATGTTCTTAGGTTTCATGTCAATGTGATTGAACAAGTGTTCGTGCATAAAGTAATGATAACTTTGTATGTTTTCTTTTTCAATAGGCAAGTATTCATCCAAATTAAAAGTAGTTACATTTTTAAAACTCAAACCTTCTTCTTTATGAAGTCGCACCAATTCTTCATACACTTTTATTGGTGATGATCCTGTGGCAAGTCCTAAAATACATTGCAAGTTGTTTGCTGCTTTTTCTTGTATTAATGTTGCAATTTCTTTCGCTACAATAATAGAAGCATCATTCGAATTGTCAAAAATAACATTGTGAAGTTTTTCAAAACGGGTTTCTTCAAATTTCCCTGGAGGATTGTACTTGATGTTTTTCATTGCTAAAACTTTAAATAGAAGTAAGCAATAAAGGTAATAAAAATATCATTTCTATTCCCTTTTAATTATTATATTATTATAAAAAAAATATAGTTTTCAGGAGTTATTGCCGCTAGCACTTGCTTTTGGTTTTTAAACCCCGAAACCTGATTCCGATAATTTTAAAATTTGTAAGTACGTGATAGAAATTCTGATTATCTAAATCTCTTAATTTGCCTAAATATTAAATTTCAGTTTTACTAAGTTCGTCAGTCAATTTTCTTCTGCTTTTGATTACAACTAATCAGCAGAATTATAATTGGAAGTATATGTGTAATTTTTCTTATCGCAATAATTTTTTCAATTGAAATTCAACGGTTTGTTCAAAAGGCATAAATTTTTGGCTAAACGACAAAACCGCAATTACGTATATTTGTTGTTGGTAGCCGTTGTTGATTTTAGATTATATCTAATCAAAATATTTTATTATTTTTCACAATTATTCACTTATAAATTTTAATTCACGAGAGTCTAGTCTATTCTCAATTTCTTCACAATTTGTGTCTATCTGATTAAAAATATCAGTATATAAATCAAATGTTTTATTTTTCTTTACAATTCTGAAACTTGGAGCTTTAAACCTCTTTTGAATAGCGAAGGTATCTATACCAATAAGTTTTTTTATTATTATTATTCTTTTTCATAATCTTCGGTTAAACAATCAAATATAGTAATTTTTTGTGCTTCTTCCTTTTCTTCTTTAGTCATAAAAGGTATAACATACTTGAGGAAATGCCCATAAGGGTCATCATTTAACATATTTAATTCTTCTCTTTTTTCATCTGAAATATCATCAGGAATAAATATTTTTTGTTTTGATTCTAACTTTAAATCTTCTCGATATTTTACTTCTTCTTTATCCATTTTTTATTTTTTTATTTGTTGTTGTGGTTCTCCAAACGTAATAGAATAAGCATTGTATTGATGCTTTAACTTATCTTTGATAGTTTCTAAATATTTAGTTTCATCAAGGCTACTTACTGGCGTGTATTCCGAGATAATTAATATTTCTTTTGTTTCTGAAATCATTTGATTGGCTAGGCTTGAATTTACTCTGTTTTTATGGCTACCGTTTAGGCTAAGATTTCGTTTGGTTTTCAAAGCACTGAACTTTCAGTTTACAAGAAGTTAAAATGGGCTATAACCCTTGATATTACTACAATCACGCTTATTTTTTATATCTGTGTTGTGCATAGTTATTCTAATAATATCATCTCTTTTCTCTTGTAACTAATTATAGTTTTTTGCTTAGATAATAATTCATATCCCATTAGTCCATCAAGTTTCAATTTATATCCATTATTTAAGTGAGACATATCATTGAACAGTGTTGATACGTTTTTATTTTTTTTTTTCTCGATATATACTTTTTTAATTAACCCTTTTGTGACTTCTATACGATTTTTGCCTGCACCAGACAAAGTATCTTTTTCAATGTGTTTTAAATGCGTTAGCATTGGTGCTAATAGTTCTTTGTCCATTAGATTTTTTTCAGCTTGCACCTAACGTTACAATAAGAACAGTAATGGTTTAAAATGCTCTTACTTTGAGTTGTAAAAGTAGCACAATTTTTTGAATTTTTCTATTCAAAAATAATATGGCAAAATTCAAAAAATTTTGCAGGCTTCGTTTTGCAAAACCAATTTTGAGTTAAGCAGTTAGCCATTATTGTTTTTATTGATTGTTGTGCTTAGTGTTTTTTTCAATGATTTTCTGTTCAATATTCATCCTTTTCTTTTTCATTTTTCGTTATTTCTATGTTTATTTCTCTATTTCAATACTAATGTATCAATTGGTTTTAATTTTCTTGATGGTAATAGTATTTTTGCAACAGTGTAAGCAAAAGGTTCAACTGACACTTCCATTCGTTGTTTTAATCCCGAAACAATTTTCCGTCTTTCTGATAATACATTTTCAGAAGGATCTCTATATGGGTCTGTTTCACATAATTCTGGAGAGTGTTCAACAGAGTGTAATCTACAAGTTAAAGGTCTAAAACTATAAATACTACATTTATTATTTATTAGCATTGGACATTTAATTCTTTCTCTTGATATTATTTCTTTAAGTTTTGTGAATATTTCAAATTCGTTAATGTTATTTGAAGTGTTTCTGTCAAAAAAATCTAACCATTCATTCAAATTTTTCTTAAGGATAATTTTGGTTTCTGTTTTTAAATCCTTTTTTAACCTCTTTGTAATAGTGCTTTTTTCGATATTTAAAATTTCAATCAATTGATAGCAACAATGAGAACAACCTATTTCACAACAGTTATTTTGAGATTTATTAAAAGAGTTTATTTGCTTATTTATGTTTTTGTAAATTAATTCTACTTGTCGTTTTCCCATATTTATTTATATTTAGTCAACTTATTTCTGGAATTCAGGTGCCATTTCTTTCATTAAGCACAACATGCAAATATAATCAATTAAGATCTTGTTTTACAGTATTTCAACTGGCGTTTTTATTATTTATAAAACAAACAGCTTACTTCGATGCAAATAAATCAACATCTTTTCCACTGACTTCTTTTTCGCCAAGAATAATCAATCGCTCTACTACATTGCGCAGTTCACGGATATTCCCTGTCCAGTTGTATTCTTTGAGCTTGGTGATAGCAGCTTTGCTAAAAATTTTAGGAGCATTCCCTTGTTCTTCGGCTATTTTTTTTGCAAAATGCGTTATCAGTAACGGTATATCTTCACGTCTATCATTTAAAGCAGGAACTTTGATAAGAATGACAGCCAAACGATGGTATAAATCTTCTCGAAATCTGTTTGCTTCAATTTCTTTTTTCAAGTCTTTATTAGTTGCGGCAACTACACGCACATCAACTTTGATATCTTTATCACTTCCTACACGTGAAATTTTGTTTTCTTGCAACGCACGCAATACTTTTGCTTGTGCAGAAAGGCTCATATCACCGATTTCATCTAAAAAAATGGTACCGCCATTGGCAGCTTCAAATTTCCCTGCTCGGTCTTTGTTTGCCCCCGTAAAAGAACCTTTTACATGACCAAAAAGCTCACTTTCTATGAGTTCCGATGGTATAGCGGCACAGTTTACTTCTACAATAGGTTTTTTATAACGTGGACTTTTTTCGTGTAGCCAGTGCGCAACAAGCTCTTTCCCTGTTCCGTTACTTCCTGTGATAAGCACGCGAGCATCCGTAGGAGCAACTTTGTTTATCATTTCTTTAATATGATTGATAGCAGGAGAATCTCCTATCATTTCATATTTTTTAGATACTTTCTTTTTAAGTTGCTTATTTTCTACAACCAATTGTTTTTTATCTAAAGCATTACGTACTGTATTGAGCAAACGGTTTAAATCTGGTGGTTTTGAAATATAATCAAAAGCTCCCATCCGCATAGTTTCTACTGCAGTATCTAAATCACCGTGACCAGAAATCATAACCATTGGCACATCAATATTGGCTTCGGTTACTTGTTTTAACACTTCTACACCATCCATTTTTGGCATTTTGATATCACAAAGCACGAGGTCATAGTCGTTGGACTTGATCATTTTTAGCCCTTCCAATCCGTCTTCGGCATTATCAACTTGATAACTATCATTCTCTTCCGATATTATTTTGGTAAGCACGCGTCTAATAGCAGCTTCGTCTTCTATGATTAATATAGTACTCATATTTTAATAATTTTTTATCCAGTTAAAAATTTCTTTGTACGTTGGTTTTTTGCCATACATCAAAATACCGATACGATAAATTTTTGCAGCAACCCAAACCACTCCAATAAACGAAAGCAATAATAGTGCCAATGCTAAAGCTATTTGCCACATTGGTACACCAAAAGGAATGCGCATCATCATCACGATAGGAGCGGTGAGTGGAAAAATAGAAAAGAATGTAGCAATAGGACCATTAGGGTCGCTCAATACAGAAGCGAAACCTACATAAACGCCTAACATCAATGGCATTATTACAGGAATAACAAACTGCTGTGTGTCCGTTTCATTATCTACTGCAGCACCAATAGCCGCGTAGATAGAACTGTACAATAAAAATCCGCCTAAGAAAAATAATATAAAAGTAAAGACTATAGTGCCCAAAGGTAAATTGTGAATAACATCTAAAACGCCATTTTCCATTGCAACCACCTGATTGCCTTGTGCAAGTGTTGCTTGGTTAGGCATAGCATTAGGGTCAATATTTAAGAACAGTTGGGCTACTGTAAGAATCACAAAACCAAGTACTACCCAAATCGCAAATTGTAACAAACCAGCTAGTGAAGTGCCAAAAATTTTGCCCAACATGAGATCAAAAGGTTTGACCGATGAAATAATGATTTCAATAATACGGCTTGTTTTTTCTTCAATAACGCTACGCATTACGAGGTTTCCGTAGATAATGATAAACATCATAATCAGATATCCAGCGGCAGAACCAATACCAATTTTTGCGCCATTTAATAATTTTGAGGTTTTTTTTCCTTCAAAATTCACTACATTGACTATGGTTTTGATGTTTACCTCTTTTATTTTTGCTTCGCTAATACCGATAGTTTGATATTTTACATGTTTTATTTTTTTAGCTAATTGATGTTCGAGCGCTTCTATAAAAGTTGTTCCAGGGGTCTTTTTTGAATAAAACTGTATGTTTTCTGCTGTTTTATCTATTGTTTGTTCTTTAGGAATATAGAGCAAGCCATAAAAATCATCCGTTTCTTGAACTTGCTTTTTTGCATCTTCAAAACTATTGGCACTTAATGGAATGTAATGCGCTGTGTTGTTGTTTTTTAAATCGGAAGCATTAATAAATGTAGAAGCATTATAATAGGCTACTTCTTTAGCTTTATCTGTGTTTTTTTTGCTTAGATATGCTGTTAAAGCCATCATTCCAACCATTAACAATGGCATAAGAAATGTCATTACTATAAATGATTTATTACG
>JALSVQ010000048.1 GCA_027073495.1 Flavobacteriaceae bacterium
CACTTTCATACCAAGCGTACAAAGCAGATTTGGAACGTATCGAGCAGTTTTCTAAACAATTTGACACGCTAGATAAGTATAAAAATGAGCTAAAAATAATGAGTCCTGAAAGTGAAAAAGTATTAATGCTAAATGATACAGTATTAAAAGCAAAAGTAATATCTTGGCATAAAGAATTACAAAAAGATTTATATCTCGAAGAAGGTGTAAAAGCTGTATTGGCATTAAAATCAAAATAAATTTTGAAAAATAAAGCGACTTCAATAGGACAGCTTGCTTGGAAAAAATTCAAGAAAAATAGCAGCGGAAAATTTGCTGCTATTTTTATTTTAGTAATCAGTTTCTTAGCCATTTTTGCCTATGTTTTAGCACCTGATAAGGTGAGTAATGCCAATCAAATGCATCTTGCTATTCATAGTGAATCACCTGGTTTTAATATTGATATACTACAAATTCCTATTGAACATGTTTCCGAAAAAAGTTTTTTGAGTCGTTTGTTTTTTGGTGACAATGTACGCTTTGAAGAAGTTCCAATTAACAATTACAAAATTAATAATGATACTGTAGTAGTTAGCCTTTATCAAGGGCGCGGTATTACCAATACATTAAAAAAAATATATCCATTAGCACTTTGGGAAAACAAGAAACCACAAATAGTAAGCAAAACATTTTATTTTGGCACAGATAAATATGGTCGTGATTTGCTCAGCCGTTTACTTATAGGAAGTAGAATATCACTAGCGATTGGTTTTGTGGCAGTATTCATATCTTTGGTCATTGGTATATTCTTTGGCGCATTAGCTGGTTATTTTGGAGGCTGGATAGATGCAGTTGTAATGTGGCTTATCAATGTCAGTTGGTCTATTCCTACACTACTTTTGGTTATTGCTATAACTTTAGCTTTGGGCAAAGGTTTTTGGCAAGTATTTATAGCTGTAGGACTAACAATGTGGGTTGACATAGCACGCGTGGTTAGAGGGCAAGTGATGAGTGTAAAATCACTACAATATGTAGAAGCAGGACGCGCTTTAGGTTTTCAAAATATACGCATTATCTTGAAACATATTTTACCCAATATTATAGCTCCGATTATAGTGATGGCAGCAGCCAATTTTGCAGCAGCCATATTGATAGAGAGTGGTTTGAGTTTTTTGGGAGTAGGAGCACAAGCACCTATACCTTCTTGGGGCAGTATGATAAAAGATCATTATCAATATATTATTCTAGGAAAACCGTATCTTGCGCTCATACCAGGATTTGCTATTATGAGTTTAGTAATGGCATTTATGCTAATTGGTAATGCATTGCGAGATGCTTTAGATGTAAAAAATTAATACAAATATACAATGAGTTTTAAAATAACATTCAAAACAAGATGGTCAGACTTTGATGCCAATAAGCATTTGCGTCATACATCATACAATGATTTTGCAGCAGAAGCAAGATTACGCTTTTTTATGGCAGAAGGCTTTGATTTAGAGCGTCTCAATGTCTTACAGATAGGACCAATACTGTTTAAAGAAGAAACCAGTTTTTTAAGAGAAGTTAGTATCGGACAAGATATAACTGTAGTGTTGGTTATGAAAGGATACTCTAAAGGAGGTGAACGCTGGAAAATACATCATAAAATAATTAAAGCAGATGGTGTTGTTGCTGCTGTCATTGATGTTTATGGTGCTTGGCTTGATTTGGATAAAAGAAAACTTTGCGCACCGCCAGAAGCTATTGTTCAAATGTTTGATAAACTACCACGTAGCGAAGATTTTGAAGAAATTGAACTGAAGAAAAAATAATGAAGAAATTTTTTTTTATAATACTTCTAGCGCTTACTACCGCTTGTTCCAATGGATTTCAAAAAGAACCAACTGTAGCTACTAGTGGTTTTGATTTTTTGCCAACCAGTACAACAGGGCAAATTATCAAACATAAATATTATGCATTATCGTATAATGAAAACTACGAGGAAGCCGAATGGACAGCTTATATTTCAGCTAAAAAACATTTGAGTCGCGCACAGCGTAAACGCCCCTATTTTATTTATGATCCTTTGGTAAAAAGTAAATCGGCAAACTATCGTAATTATAAAAAATCGGGTTATGATAGAGGTCATCTTGTTCCCGCAGGCGATATGCGTTTTTCACTAGATGCTTATAATGATACTTTTTTTACTTCTAATATAGCACCACAAAATCACGAATTTAATGCAGGTATTTGGAATCGATTAGAAGGCAAAGTGCGTTACTGGACTGCTAAATATGGCGATTTGTACATTATAACAGGCTCGATATTAAAACCGAACTTAAAAACCATAGGCCGCGAGCATGTAGTTGTTCCGAATTATTTTTATAAAATCATTTTAGATAATAATAAAAACAATCCTAAAGCTATCGCTTTTTTAATGCCTAATAAACCGTCAGAAAAAGCCTTGTACAAATATGTAGTACCTATAGATACGATTGAAAAGATGACTGGAATTGACTTTTTTCCAAAACTTAATGACGCCTTAGAAAACCAATTAGAACAATCTAGTAGCTATTCGGAATGGACATTCCGATAGTTAAATGTATATTTGCTGGTAAGTTATACTTTTTAAATTTCTGTATTTACATCAAATGCTTCAAGGTAATCTGCTACACGCTTTACAAACATACCACCCAAAGCACCATTAACGACACGATGATCATAAGAATGTGATAAATACATTTTGCTACGGATACCTATAAAATCTCCCTCAGGAGTTTCTATAACCGAAGGTTCTTTACGAATAGCACCAAGCGCCAAAATGCCGACTTGCGGTTGATTAATTATTGGTGTACCAAGTATTGAACCAAACCCACCAACATTAGTTACAGTATATGTTCCTCCTTGGATATCATCTGGAGCAAGTTTATTATTTCGTGCTCTACTTGCAAGATCATTTACTGCTTTGGTCATCCCTACGAGATTCAGTCTATCTGCGTCTTTGATGACAGGTACTATAAGGTTGCCATCAGGTAGCGCTGCTGCCATACCAAGATTGATATGCTTGCGTTTTATAATGTTTTCACCATCAGTAGCAATATTCATCATTGGGAAGTCACGCAATGCTTTTGCGATGGCTTGCATAAAGATAGGAGTGAAGGTTATCTTCTCACCTTCTCGTTTTAAGAAAGCGTCTTTTATTTTGTTACGCCAGTTCACTATATTGGTTACATCTACTTCAACAAATGATTGTACATGAGCAGAGGTTTGTACCGAAGCAACCATATGATGTGATATCAATTTTCCCATTCGAGACATTGGTATTACTTCATCGTCAACCCCTACAGGAATTGCAGCTTTAGCAACTTTTACCTCAGTTGGTTTTGGACTTACAGCTGGTTTTGTTGCTACGGCAGTTTTGTTTTTTCTGCCCGATTCAATATAACTAAGTATATCTTTTTTGCTTACGCGACCATCTTTTCCTGTTCCTGAAATGCTTTCTAGTTCGCTAATACTGATGCCTTCTGCTTTGGCAATATTTTTTACCAATGGTGAGTAAAAACGACCTGAAGCCGATTGTAATGCAGCTGTATCTACAGCTGTTTTTATACTATTATCTTGAATGCTAGCTTCGATTTTCTGAGCTGTTTCAACTGTTTTTTCTTCTTTTTTAGGAGTGTTTGTTACTGTTGCAGTATTTTCACCCGCTGTTTCTATTATGGCAATGGCTTGTCCTACTGCTACTACAGCATCAACATCATAAAGTTTTTCTATCAAAACACCTTCTACTTCAGAAGGAACTTCAGAATCTACTTTGTCTGTTGCTATCTCTAGCACAGCCTCATCCATTGCTATAGTATCTCCAACTTCTTTTAACCAAGCAGTGATAGTCGCTTCTGCAACACTTTCGCCCATTTTAGGGAGGATTAATTCGTATCTTGCCATAATTGTAAATTATTCTTTTTAAGACTGCAAAATTAACAAAAATTGTGTGGAATTTACAAGTTTAATTCAATTACTTTTCCAAGTTCAGTACTGCTATTACTCCCAATTAAATAATTTGTTTCTTTTGGTCTGATTTTGAATTTCATATCAGTAACGCTCTCGATAAAAAAGAGTATTTTTTCAAAAGAAAGTTCGTTATTATCAAAGCAGATAAGTTGAATATTCTTATCAATTATTAAATCATTGATATGCTGTAAATCATCAAATTTTGAAATGGTACGCGAGGTGCAAACTGGAAAAATAGCAACAGTGTTAGCATTAAATTCTTTTTTTAATACTTCAAAAAAAGCATTATCATTACCGCAATAAAGTACATTACTACTATGAATGATTTTTTCAATTGGTTCTTTGTTTTGTGTAATTAATTCCAATCGCTTCTTCCAATACCAAAAATGCATACCCAATGAAACGCTATGTTTCAAAAACCAATTTTGATTGTAATGTTTTTTGTAAAAAAGCTGCATTGCAAAGCTGAAATTCTTTAGATATTTTAAATTTTTTGGAGTGCTTTCTCCTTTGTAATGCAAGCAAACGGCTTTTCCATAATAATAATTACTATAGCCAGCCTTCAAAATTTTGTAAGAAAGATCAATATCTTCTCCAAACATAAAATAGTCTTCGTCAAAACCGCCAACTTCTTGATAAACGTTGCTGTCTATAAGCATAAAAGCACCAACTAAAACCTCAATTTGACCTTGAGAATTTCGATTAAGATGTGTTGCGTAATAATTGTTTTTTGTTTTTTTAGTATTATAAATAAGTTTGTTGAATGCCCGTTTTGGAGTTGGGATATTTCGTTTGGATTCAGGAAGAAAATTTCCAGTACCATCTATTAATTTAACTCCTAAAGCACCAAAATTCGTACAAGTTTTAATGTAATTTAGACTTTTTTGTAGTGTAAGTTCACTTAAAACCGTATCAGGATTTAGAATAAGTACATATTTGCCTTTTGCTATTGCAACCCCTTGGTTATTTGCTTTAGAAAAGCCTACATTTTCTAGATTAGCAATGAGTTTTACAGTAGGAAATTTTTCTCTTACCATAGCACAGCTAGTGTCTTTTGAAGCATTATCTACAACAATTATTTCTCCAGAAACAAAACGTAAGGCTTCTTGCACACTGAGGAGGCATTGCTCCAAAAACAATGATACATTATAACTTACTATGACTACAGATAGTTGCATTTTTAATTTTTATCTTCGAGTAATGGTACAAATTTAAATTCACCTAAAATCCGTTTTTCAAATTCCCGTTGTGATTTACGGGTTATGATATTCATTTTTTGTGTCTTTTCACCTACGGGAATGACGAGTATTCCACCTATTTTTAATTGACTTAACAAAGGTTTGGGTATAAATGGAGCGCCAGCTGTAACGAGTATTTTGTCAAAAGGAGCAAAAACAGGTAAACCAATATAGCCATCGCCAAACTTCTGTACTTTGGGAAAACAATTGATTTTTGGTAAAAACAATTTTGCTTTTTTAAATAATTCTAACTGTCGTTCTATAGTATATACTTCAGCACCCAAAGTGGTGAGTATAGCCGTTTGATAACCAGATCCAGTGCCAATTTCAAGTACTTTGTCACCTGATTTCACTTGAAGTGATTCCGTTTGAAAGGCAACTGTAAAAGGGTGTGATATGGTTTGCTCAGCTCCTATAGGAAAGGCTCTATCATCATAAGCATGTTTTTCAAAACTCGAATCCAAAAACAAGTGACGTGGCACTTGCTGTATAGCCGCTAGTACTTCATTGTCTTGAATGCCTCTTTGTTTGAGTTTGGCTACAAGCTTGTTTCGTAAACCTTGATGTTTTAAAGTGTCTTCCATATTTTGAGCCGTAAATATAGTGTTTTTTCACGATACTAATTTGTATTGCGTTTTCAATTGAGATGGCACCAAGTATTTTGTATAATGTCTTATAATGAATGCTATTGTTTAAAATATAATTTAAAATAATTATCACAAAGATTGTTAGTTTGTTACGTGTTAATTTTTCAGTCTTTTATAGCACGTTAATAAAAAAAAATATTTTTTTTGCAACTATTTCTATTACCTTGTCGTCTATTAAATAGAACAAACAAAAAAAGTTTAAAAAAAAATTGAAAGTAATACAATTACATAGCGAAACATTGAAGGCTAAAAAAGCTTTGGAAGCTGTACTTGAGAAGCTTAAAAAAGGAGATCGTGCTACGCAAGGTTATATTTTTGCAAAATATTCACCTAAGATGTTAGGAACTTGCAGACAATATATTCGCGATATGCAAAATGCAGAAGAAGTAATGTTGTCTGGCTTTCTAAAAATTTACACCAAAATAGCGAGTTATAGTGGTAAAGGTAATTTTGAAGGTTGGATGCGTAGAATAATGGTCAATGAGTGTATCTCTTTTTTACGAAAGAAAAATAACATGCATTTTGTAGATGATGATGCTTTTTTTGAATCGCAAGAAGAAGAATTAATAGATACTAGTGCGCAAGTAAGTGCATTGCAGCGTTTAATAGATGGTTTACGCGAGGATTACCGTGTTGTTTTTAACCTCTATGTAGTAGAAGAATATAAACATAAAGAAATAGCAGCGATGCTCGGTATCACGGAGAGCGCAAGTAAGACACGTTTTAAACGTGCTAAAGAAAAAATACAAGCACAATACAGCCTGTTATCAAAGAATAAAGGAATAAGTTAAAAAGATTATAAAATGGATAATTTTTTAGAAAAGATAAAAGAAGAACAACATAAGCAAGTTATTCAGCCCAGTGCAAATGCTTGGGAACGTATGGACGCGATGTTGGTAGCGCAAGCAAACAAACAAAAAAGACGCAAGTATTTTTTGGCTTATGCAGCAATTTTTTTAGGAGTACTCATTGGTTTAACAACTATTTTCTCCAAAGATAAAGGAAAGGGCACGCAACAGGATATTGTAAAAACACAAATAAAAACACCTGTTGATAGTAGCTCAAAACCAAATGCTATAGAGAAAGTGCTGCAAAAATCAAATCAAACAAACAATACTATTATTGCTAGTACTTCTAACGATAAAGTAAAGCAACCAATTGCACAAAAGCAAATTAAAAATAATAGAAAAAAACATCAGATAGTCTCACGTAATCAAATGGCACAGTTGCAACCAATGAAGCAATTAACACCTGTTGCAACACGTGCTGAAGTAACACAATTGGAACAGCCTAAAGTAGTAATTCATAAGGTTAAGAAGCCATTAATGCAAACTTCTGATGAAGCTATCAATGCAATGCTAGCCACAGCATTGCACAAGGATACCATAAATAATACTACATATCAACTTCAAGTAGCTGAAAATACGCTGCAGCAAACCGCAGCTACAAAAGGTGATATGACCGTGAATAAATTTTTGAAACACGTTGTTCAAACAGGAGTCGACACTGTATCGGACATCATCACATCAAACGATAATTAAAACAATTAAAACAATGAAAAATTATATATTAAAAATAACCGTACTAGCTTTACTATTTGTAAATATAAGCTACGCCCAAAATGACAAGCAATCTTTTGAAACCAAAGCCAAACTACTTTCAGAACAAATAGATGCTATAGTTGCTAAAGAAAAAGCAGCTTTGAAAGTGACGATTCAAAATATTGAAGACCAATACAATAACGATGAAATTTCATATGAAGATGCTAAAGCTCAAAAAGATGAAGCTACAGCTGCAAGTGCCAAAAAAATAAAGGTAAAAGTAGCTGCTGTAGAAAGCAAGCTTCACGATTTGGTACAACACCGTTTAGACGAAAATATTGCAAAACAAGATAGTTTAGATAATGATGGAAATTTTGTTTTCTCAATCAATGAAAAAGGAGTAAAGATACGCCGCGCCAAAGAAAAAAAGAATAAACGTACTTATTCGTATGATATATTGGCTTTTGGCTATAATAACTTAATGCTGGATGGTGCATTACAAGATGATATCTTTAAATTTGGAAAATCTGGTTTTTTTGAATACGGATTGAACTATAAAACACGCTTATTTAAAAATTCAGGCTTATTATATGTTAATTATGGTTTGTCATTCCGTTACAATAGATTAGTGCCAAAAAACAATCAGTATTTTGTCGCAAGCAACACCAATACCAGCTTGCAACCTTTTGCTACAGACTTGCGCAAGGCAACCCTAAAAAATGTACAATTGGTAGTACCTGTTTTCTTTGAATTTGATTTTAGTAAATCCAAAATAGAAGATGATATTACAGTATACAGACGCAATAGAGCTTTTCGTTTTGGGTTTGGTGGTTATGCAGGTGTTAACATGAAATCAAAACAAATACTGAAATACAAATTAGACGGAAAACGTATTCGTGAAAAATCAAAAGGAGATTATAATGTAAATAGCTTGATATACGGACTGCAAGCGCAAGTTGGATACAAAAATACCAGTTTTTATGCTAAATATGATATGAATGATTTATTTAAAAATGATTTTTCAGGACAAAAAAATATTTCTTTCGGTGTGAAGTTTGACTTGTAATAAAATAGAAAATAAAAAATGAAACACTGAAGGAGAGGAATCGAAGTGCTAAATAATAAATTTGTTTAATTGAGGTAAAGCTTCTTGCAATTTCTTTCGCAAGAAGCTTTACTTTTATTATTTTTGAGTAAATTTGCTGTCAAAGAAAAGCGATAGATGTTTAAAAGTTTAAAAAATAAAGCCATTATCAAACGATATGAAAAGGTATTGGCTTCTCAAGCAAAAAATTTCAATCCAGATATCGACCATGGTGTTAAAACCGTAGGTGTAATTACAGATGATTTGGATATTGACACCAATGCTATTATAAAAAATTTGGCTAAATTGTTACAAATAAAAGAAGCAAGCATCTCTGTTATTTTTTATTCAGAAAAAGAAATAATAACACAAGATAAGCTCTTTTTTACCCCAAAAAATTTAGACTGGAGCGGTAAAATAAATAGTGATGCAGTAAGCCAATTTGTATATTACCCTTTTGATTTGCTGATTAATTATTCGCATAATACAAATACTATAGTCAATATGGTTGTGGCTATGGCAAAAGCAAAGTTCAAAGTAGGATATGAAGCAATTGACAATAGATTGTATCAATTTATGCTTAGTCAAAATGCAAAAGATATCTTTCAGTTTAATAAAGAATTGATACGTTATCTTAAGATAATGCAGGTATTGTAAATTTGAAAAAGGTGTTTTATGTATCGTAGTAGACCATTTATACATTTTCAGTACAGTTGGTGAAATATTAAAAAAAAGCAAGCTTTTTGTGCGTATCTTTATATTATAAATAACAGAAAATGTAAATTAAAAAAGATAGCAAGAAATAACCAAACACTATTTTTTTCTAAAGATATAAAGATTAAGTTTGTTTTTTTGAGTAATTAGAGCGATTTAGGAATATTTTTAAATCGCTCTTTTTTTAGAGTATGTTGTTTACACTTTATACAAAAAAAGTTACCGTTTATGTATTTTTTTAAGCCGTTCATAAAATATATATGTATGTATTTTACTTTAATGTTATGTTTGTGCTTTCAAACTTAAGATCATGATATTAAAATAGAAACCAAACATTATTTTTTAATTCTTAGTGAGTTTTAATAAAAAGCAATCAATGTACATTGATTGCTTTTTTATTTTATAAAAATTAACAAACTATTAATATCATTATCAAATTAGAATGCCTATTATTGCTCTTGTTAAAAACGAATAAATTGTATTGATAAAAATAAATTTTGATTACACCGTTTATTTGATTAATTTTGCCAATTCATTAAAAGATATGAGAAAGATAGTATTATTTATAGCCTTAATAGGCTTGGTTTCATGTAGTGAATACCAAAAAGTTTCTAAAGCCCCTGCAATTCCTCCCAAAATAGCTTTAGCAGAAAAGTTTTATGAAGAAGGGAAATACGGTAAAGCTATTACCTTGTTTGAGCAAATCAAAAAACTTTCAAAAGGAAAGGTTAAAAGTGAACGTTTAGATTATTTCTATGCAGATGCTGTGTTCAAAAAGAAAAATTATCTTATTGCACAGTACTTATTAGAACGTTTTGCAAAACGCTATCCAAATAGTGATAAAGCAGAAGAAGCTGCTTTTAATTCTATTTACAGTTACTACATAGAAACACCTGTTTATAGTCTTGACCAAACAGATACTTATGAGGCAATACGTAAGATACAGCAGTTTATAGACACATATCCAAACTCAACCTATCTTGCTCAGGCCAATCAATATATGAAAGACTTGAATGATAAATTAGAGAAAAAAGCATACGAAATTGCGAAACAACAATATGATTTAGAAGCGTATAAGTCTGCAATTAAAACCTTCGATAATTTCTTGATAGATTTTCCAGGTACAAAGTATAAAGAAGATGCCATGTACTATAAGCTGAAATCTGCTTATATATTAGGAATAAATAGTGTAAAAGATAAACAAGCAGTTAGATTACGTAATGTAGTTGCTATAGGGAAAAGTGTATTAAAACATTTTCCAGAATCAAAATATAAAGATGAAATAAACACAATGAGTAGTAAAGCTACAACATTGTTAAAATAAATAAATGCCTTATGAAAGTAAATTTTAAAGAGTCAGACGCTGCCAAAACAACGATTACTTATGATAGAAATCAGATTGATGCGCCTACAGAAAACTTGTATGAAGCTATTGCAGTAATAGCAAGAAGAGCAAGTCAGTTGAATGTAGAAATCAAAGAAGAATTGCGTAGTAAATTGGATGAATTTGCAACGCATAATGATAACTTAGAAGAGATTTTTGAAAACAAAGAGCAAATAGAAGTTTCTCGTTTTTACGAAAGATTGCCTAAACCAACTGCATTAGCAGTAGAAGAATGGTTACAAAGCGAACTCGAATTTCGTTATTCAGATAAGAAAGAAAAATAAAACAAAATGGCTGTTTTACAAGGAAAGAAAGTTTTACTTGGCGTAACAGCAGGTATTGCTGCTTATAAAACAGCATCTTTGGTGCGTTTGTTTATCAAATCAGGAGCAACGGTTCAAGTAGTGATGAGTCCTGCAGCCAAAGACTTTGTAACACCGCTGACCTTAGCAACATTATCCAAAAATCCTGTTTATAGCTCTTTTTTTGATGAAGAATCGGAAACTAAGCAGTGGAATAATCATGTAGATTTAGCACTTTGGGCAGATTTTATGATTTTTGCACCACTTACTGCCAATACAATGGCAAAAATGACTCAAGGACAATCCGATAATTTATTGATGGCAGTTTATTTGTCTGCCAAATGTCCCATTTATTTTGCACCAGCAATGGATTTGGATATGTACAAACACCCTAGTACCACTTCAAATATTAATACATTACAAAATTTTGGACATCATTTTATCCCAGCTACTTCTGGAGAGCTAGCCAGTGGTTTGGTTGGTGCTGGTAGAATGGCAGAACCCGAAGCTATTGTAGCTTTTATAAAGGCTGATTTACTTCAAAAAATGCCATTAAAAAATAAAAAAATATTAATTACTGCTGGTCCAACATACGAAGCGCTAGATCCTGTACGTTTTATAGGTAATCATTCTTCGGGAAAAATGGGTTATGAACTAGCAAAACATGCAGCACAATTAGGAGCACAAGTCATATTGATAAGTGGTCCCTCTTGTCTTACTATGAACACAAACGGTGTTAAACTTATCAAGGTGAAATCTTCTGATGAGATGTTTAAAGCTGTTTTTGAGCATTACGCCACAGTAGATATTGCTATTGCTGCAGCTGCGGTAGCAGACTACAAACCCGCTCATATTTCAGCTCAAAAAATTAAGAAAAATGAGGCGTCATATCAACTTGATTTAGTTAAAACTAAAGATATATTACTAGCCATGGGCGAGCAAAAGCAAAATCAATTTTTAGTAGGTTTTGCTTTAGAAACCGAAAATGAAATTGCCAATGCAACAGGAAAATTGACTAAGAAAAATTTGGATTTGATTGTTCTAAATTCACTCAATGATAAAGGTGCAGGATTTCAATCTGATACAAATAAGGTTACATTGCTAGCTGCAAACAAAAAAATGACTACATTTGACTTGAAAACCAAAGCCGAAGTGGCTCAAGATATTTTTAACACTATAATAGCAATACAACATGCGTAACATCATATTAATAATAGCTTTATTAACGACACCATTTTTTTATGCGCAAGAGCTGAACTGCAAGGTTACGCTTAATGCTAAAAATATAGGCGGAACCAATACACAAGTATTTAATACACTTGAAAAAGCATTAAACGATTATGTTAATAATACCACTTGGACAAATCGTACTGTTGCTAATAATGAACGCATCAACTGTAGTGTGATTATCACCGTAAACAATTATGCTAATAATCATTTTAAAGCTAATATTCAAATACAATCATCTCGTCCAGTATATAATAGTAGTTATGAATCTTCTATCTTCAACTATAAGGACGGTAGTTTTGAGTTTGATTATGTAGAATTTGATCCATTAGAATTTGATAAAACTGCCTTTACATCAAATCTTATAGACACGATGGCTTTTTATGCTTACGTTATTATAGGGCTAGATAGTGATACGTTTGCTAACAACGGAGGAGCAGAAGTGTTTAAAAACGCTTATGATATTGTAAATAAAGCACAATCAGAATTACCTAAATCTGGAGAGTGGAGCTTAGATAACGCACAATCGCGTTATCATTTGATTGATGAATTGACAAGTGATACTTATGAAGTTTTTCATAGTGTAATGTATGGTTATCATCGTTTGGGTCTAGATACTATGGCCTCAAATGCTAAAGCAGGAAAAGAAATGCTAAAAATAAACTTGATGGAGTTAAAAAAACTTTATGACATTCGTTCAAATGCCTTGTTATTAAAACTCTTTTTTGATACAAAAACAGATGAAATTGTAGATGTTTTCTCTTCAGGTCCAAAAGTGCCTAATAAAGATTTGAAACTGTTAATGATTAAGCTGTCACCATACAATTCGGTTCGTTTTCAACGTATGAAATATTAATATTTTTTATTTTGATCAATCATCTAGCTATTCAAAACTATGCCTTAATTCATCATCTCGAAATTGATTTCTCTGATGGATTAACAACAATAACAGGAGAAACAGGCTCTGGTAAATCTATTTTGCTTGGCGCTTTAGGTCTTGTTTTAGGAAAACGTGCTGATCTTAATATCCTTAAAGACAAAACTATAAAATGTATTATTGAGGCTACTTTTGCTATCTCAAACTATAAACTCAAATCATTTTTTAAAGCAAATGGTTTGGACTATGAAGAAGAAACCATTATCCGTAGAGAAATTTTGCCAAGTGGTAAATCACGTGCTTTTATCAATGATACACCAGTTACTGTAAGTGTACTCTCACAGTTGGGAGATCGGCTCATTGATATTCATTCGCAACATCAAACTTTAGCACTTTCTTCTAGAGCATTTCAGTTTGAACTGTTAGATGCCATGGCAAAGAATAGTAACTATATCGATTCGTATTCACGTGGTTTGCTTGTTTTGAAAGTAGCCCAAAAAGAATTGGTAGCATTATTAGAAAAACAAGCTTCAGCTAAAGCGTCATATGATTATAATTTGCATTTGTTTGAGGAGCTCGAGCAAGCAAAATTAACCCCTGAAGAGCAAGAAACTTTAGAGAAAAGATTAAATTTTCTAGAGCATATTGATGCTATAAAAATAGATCTTTCTGAATCTGTTTCGATTATAAGTGCGGAGCAAGTAGGGCTTCAAGAACAATTATTTAATTTAAAAGCTAAGTTTAATCATCTTGCAAGTTTAAGTGATAAATATGAAGCATTGCACAAACGTATTGATTCTTTAAATATTGAGTTTCTCGATATCGCATCAGAAGTAGAGCTTGCTTTAGATGCTGTAGATTATGAACCTTCAGAAATTGATACTATTTCTAACAGATTACAGTTAATATATACACTTCAAAAGAAACATCAAGTCGATACTATTGCTGCTTTATTAGAGAAGAAAGAAGTGCTAGAATCAGAAATTATAGTAGTTGCTGATGCGTCATCTATTCTTAAAGAAAAAGAGGAAGCAGTTGCAGAAATTAAAACTAAACTAGAAGATTTAAGTGCTACTATTCATGATAGACGTTTGGCTGTTATACCAAAGCTTCAAAAACAACTTACTGCTATTTTGAGTCAATTGGGTATGGTTCAAGCTAGATTTAATATAGAACTGGATTATACAAATACGTTTTTGACAAATGGAAAAGATGAAATACAATTTCTTTTTGCAGCAAATGCAGGAAGTGAATTTGCGTTACTTAAAAAAGTAGCATCTGGAGGGGAGTTGTCACGTATAATGCTGGCTATTAAAACTACTCTTTCAAAACATAAGAAACTACCAACTATTATTTTTGATGAAATAGATACCGGTGTTTCTGGTGCTGTTGCCAACCAAATAGCAGAAATAATGGATACATTAGCTAGTCACATGCAAGTAATGGCGATTACGCATTTACCACAAATTGCCGCCAAAGGGAAGGTTCAGCTCGAAGTTGTTAAAACTATAAAGGCCAATCAAACAGAAACACATATTCAAATTTTAGATGATAAATCAAGGATCGATGTTATTGCTGCTATGATAAGTGGCGAAAATATATCGGAAGCTGCTAGAAATCATGCAGCAACTTTATTATCTAAAAACTAGAACGCGGTTACTGAGGTTCTTTATATAGCTTTTTAGCCAGCCAAGAAACTTGATAGGTGTTAAGATTGTTATCAGAAGCGAAAATACGATCGGTGAGTGATTTCAACTCTTTTATTTTATCGCTATTTGTAAAACGCGTCCAATGTTCGTGGCGATCTTCATAACTTTCTCTAGTAAAATCCATAGAAGTAAGATAAGCTATTTTATCATCTATAATAATGATACGTGCGGTCAAATAATTTTCTTTTAGATTTCCTTTAAAATATTTAAAATCAATACGTTTGGTGTATGTATAAGTGTTTACTTTTCTACGAATAACGAGTTGTCGGAAGACTTCTAGAATCATAGCGGCCAAAAAGCCAAGAATACCAATACCAATATGAACAAAATTAATACCATTTTCGGGATTTAATTTAAAATCATAAGCACAGTATCCTAATCCTGAAACACCAATAGTAGCAAAGACAATTACAAAAATATTAAGCCATCTTTTTTTTGAAATCTTATCCAAAGTAGCTTCCATATCAGTCTCTATTTCTTGGCTGATTAAATTTTTCAGAACACTATTTTTGCCTAGAGCATGGAGTGTGTCAAATGCTAGTTTTACTTTGAGTCCTTTACGCGCAAGGATAAATAAATCAGAAACACGTATTTTATCTATTAAGGGGCTAATAACAGTAATTTCATTTTCAGTAGCAAATAAATCTTTTAAGATACGTTTTCCTGCATTTTTTCCTGCAAACATTTCAATATCACCTTGTGGTGATATCTGCTTGAAATTGAAACTTGATTTTTTATCCACTGATATCTTTTTTTTAAGATTACAAAGAAACAAAAAATTAGAGCAATAAACAAAAAAAGCATGTTTTTTACTAAAAACATGCTTTTGAGATTATTTTAAAATACTATTTACATCAAATCATAACTTCTTTTTATGAAATTTGTCAATGCCTCACCTTTTAGTAAATGTTGTGATAACTTGGCTAAATCTAATGCTTGATTAATGTATTGCTCTTTGTTTTTCTTAGCTTTCAATATCTTTTCCATCAAAGGGTTGTTCGTGTTTACAATCAAATTGTACATATCAGGAAAGTTGCTCATGCCCATCATACCACCACCAGACATTTGCATATCTTTCATACGGCGCATAAATTCTGGTTGTGTAATGATAAACGGATTCTCTGTTGAATCTAATGGCTCCATTTGTACACTGTATTCTTTTGGAACTGTAGTTTTTATCTGTTCCTCTAGCTTTTTGATGCTTTCTTCATCGAGTTTACTGATTTTTGTTTCTTCTTTCTTAATCAGATTGTCAATATGATCGGCATCAACACGTGCAAATTTTATTTTTTCATTACTACCTTCTATTTTTTGAATTAAATGCGGTACTATTGGCGTGTCCAGTAGCAATACTTCGTATCCTTTGTTTTGAGCAGTTTCAATATAACCGTGTTGAGCAGTTTTGTCTGAAGTATAGAGCAGTATCAGATTATCATCTTTGTCTGTTTGATTGGCTTTTAATGTTTCTTTTAGCTCATCTAAGGTGTTGTATTTTTCTGATAATGTTGGATACAAGTAGTATTTTTGACTTCTTTCAAAAAATTTATCATCAGTAAGCATTCCATATTCAATAACTACTTTTATATCATTCCATTTTTTTTCAAACTCAGCTTTGTCATCTTTGTAAATAGATGCCAGTTTGTCCGAAACTTTTTTAGAGATGTATTTAGCAATACGTTTTACAGAGGCATCTGCTTGTAGGTAACTTCTACTTACGTTCAATGGAATGTCTGGCGAGTCAATTACACCGCGGAGCATTTGTAAAAATTCAGGAACAATACCTTCTACATTATCCGTTACAAACACTTGGTTTTGATAAAGTTGTATTTTATCTTTTTGAACATCTACATTTGTAGTCATTTTAGGGAAATAAAGTATTCCCGTAAGGTTAAATGGGTAATCTACATTGAGATGAATCCAAAATAATGGTTCTTCAAATTGCGTTGGATAAAGTTCTCTATAAAATTTGAGATAATCTTCATCTGTCAGTTCACTTGGTTTTTTTGTCCAAGCAGGGTTCGTATTGTTTATAATACGTGGTTTTTTGCTTGTTTTAGCATCATCACCTTCACCTTCGGTTATTTCTTCTTCTCCAAATTGAATTGGTATAATGTTAAATCGGTTGTATTTAGTAAGTAATTCTAAGATTTTACTTTCTTCTAAAAAATCTTTTGAATCTTCAGCGATGTGTAATACGATTTCGGTACCAAACGCTTCTTTTTCTATTTCTTCTAAAGTAAATTCTGGCGAACCATCACAAGACCATTTTACAGCTTTGGTATTTTCTTTAAATGATTTAGTAAGTATATCTACGCGTTCTGCAACCATAAAAGCAGAGTAGAACCCAAGGCCAAAATGTCCAATCATTGATGCATTGTCAACTTTTTCTTTGTATTTGTCCAGAAACTCCTCAGCTCCAGAAAATGCCACCTCGTTGATGTATTTTTCTACTTCTTCAGCAGTCATTCCAAGTCCTTGGTCTTTGATGTGCAAAGTACCTTGCTCTTTGTCTATCCATACTTCAATTTTTGGATTGTCATGTTTTACCTTTGCTTCTCCAAGATTGATAAGATGCTTGAGCTTTACAGTAGCATCAGTAGCATTTGAAATTAATTCTCTTAAAAATATTTCGTGGTCAGAGTATAAAAACTGTTTGATTAATGGAAATATATTTTCCACCGATACATTTATTTTCCCTTTTGACATAGTTTTATGTTTTATTTTAATTATTGTATTTTCTGTTACTCCTAGTTCAAAAAAAATACCAAAGTTGTTTTGCTGTCATCTTGGCAGTATTTTTGCACTGTAGAATTATAATAAGTGTGTTGAAAAAAAACAGTATCTTTACCATTTATTTGTTATTATGAAAAACAGCATTAAAATACTAATCACATTAGGTATTCTTGTACTTTGGTCTTCGTGTCGCAAAGACTTTAGTTTAAGCAGTTTGCCTTCGGGACAATTGGAGTTTGAACGTGATACTATTTACTTAGACACCATATTTACAGGTGTTAGTTCAAGTACCTATCGTTTCAAAGTCTATAATAGAAGTGATAATACTATTCGTATTCCTGCCATTCATTTGGCGCAAGGAGCAAGCTCTTTCTATCGTTTTAATGTAGATGGGCAGACCGGAGAACGTGTTGAAAATACCGTGCTCAATGCCCAAGATAGTTTGTTTGTTTTTGTAGAAACAACCATTGATTTTTCTCAAGTTACCGACCCATTATACGAAGATAAATTAGTTTTTGATAATGATGAATCATCACAAGAAGTTGTCTTGGTTTCTTTGGTTCAAGACGCCCATTTTTTATATCCAAATAGAGATAATGCTACAGGCGAAATAGCTACAGTCCCTATTGGCACAGATGCAAATGGAGATTCTATTGAAATACAAGGTTTTGAACTTCCTGGAGATTACTCGTTTACGGCCGACAAACCTTGGGTTATCTACGGGTATTGTGTAGTTCCAGATAATCATATTTTGACTATTGATGCAGGTGCACAGATTCATTTTCATCAAAATTCAGGTTTGATAGTCAATACAGGAGCATCCTTGCAGAGCAATGGTACATTGACCGATCAAATACGTATTCAAGGTGATCGATTGGAACCAGCATATGAAGATGTCGTAGGGCAATGGGGCGTAATTTGGCTTCGTGATGGAAGTGTTAATAATACATTGCGTTATACAACCATTAAAAATGGTGATGTGGGCTTGCTTGTTGAAGCATTGAGCACGCCTTCGAGTCCGCAGTTAACACTAGAAAATGTCCAATTGTATAATTTTTCTAATTTTGGTGTGCTTGCACAAGCAACTACAGTTGTAGCACAGAATACGGTTATAAATAATTGTGGTCAGGCTGCTTTGGCAGCTACACTTGGTGGTGATTATGAATTTACACACTGTACATTTGCCAATTTTTGGCAAGGCAGTTTACGTAATGATCCAACGGTATTTATCAGTAATTATGTAGAAACTCCAAACGGAAATGTAGTTAACGATTTGCAGCAGGCTCATTTTACCAATTGTATCATTGATGGAAATAATGCCTTAGAATTGTTATTTAACAAAGATAATGCAGCAGCTTTTAATTACAAATTGACCAATACAATGCTAAAATTTGATGATTATCAGCATTTGTATGATGCCGATCCATTATATGATTTTTCAAATGCTTTGCTTTTTGATAATTGCTTGGTTAATGCTTTGACAGATTTTAGAGACCCTTTTGAAAATGATTTGATTATTGGTGCTGATTCAGATGCTAATGCTCATGCAAATATGCTAGGAGCAATTATAGTACCGCAAGACATTTTGGGAGTAGATAGAACAGCAACTCCAGATATTGGGGCTTATCAACATATTATTTTTTAATATTATGAATAAAAAACAACAACAAGAAGTTGTAATGAATGTTTTTACAACATATCTTGAAGCAAATAATCAACGTAAAACACCAGAACGTTTTGCTATATTAAATGCGATATACAACTACAATAATCATTTTGATATTGAAGATCTTTACAATAAAATGAAGGCAGAAAAATATCGAGTGAGTAGAGCTACACTCTATAATACTTTGGAGTTGCTTTTGGATTGTGATTTGGTTACAAAACACCAATTTGATAAAAGTCAATCTTTGTATGAGAAGTCCTATTTCAACAAACAGCATGACCATATTGTACTTGAAAATGGCGAAATTATTGAGTTTTGCGATCCTAGGATAGAGCAGATAAAAAAAACCATAGAAGAAGTTTTTGATGTTGAAGTTACCAATCATTCGCTTTATTTTTATGCAAAGAAAAAATAGTATTTATACCATGAAAAACCTGTTTCTATATCTATTTTTACTCATGCAAAGCGCTGTTTTTGCACAAAAAACAGAACAGATAAGCATCAAAGGTGGTAATATGGACTTTGATGAAGCCATAGCCCCTGGAGCAACGATACTTTATGGGAATGTTATTTTTACACATACAGGAGCAACACTCACTTGTGATAAAGCTTTTTTTTATCAAAAAGAAAATCGTTTAAAAGCCTTTGGGCATGTTAAAGTTAACCAAGGAGACACCATACATTTAACCAGTAAATATTTAGAATACAATGGCAATACACGATTGGCAATGGTTAATGGCGGCGTTACAGTTTCAGATAAAAAAATGAAACTAGAAACCCAAAAGGCATTCTTTGATCGTAATAAGCAGACGGCATATTACAATCAAAAAGGGATTATTCATAGTGATGATAATGTGCTAGTGAGTGATAGCGGAATTTATTATATGAACGAGAATCGCTATGAATTTATTAATAATGTAAAGCTTACGAATCCAAAATACACAATGAATTCCAAAAAGATGGATTATTTTACCGATTCTGGGCAAGTGTTTTTTTATGATAATACCATTATCAAAAGTAAAGAAAACACTATCTATTGTAATAAAGGGTTTTATGATACTAAAGAAGACCTTTCGTATTTTACAGCCAAAGCGCATATTTTGACCAAAGAGCGGGAGCTATTTGCAGACAGTATTTATTATAATCGGAAAAAGGCTTATGCCAAAGCGTATGAAAATATAAAAGTTCAAGATACTATCAATAATACGCTTATCAAAGGAAATTATGCCGAAATGTTTGAGCAAAAAGACTCGGTATTTATCACTAAGCGTGCAGAAATAATCCGTAAATTATCAGAAAAAGATTCCATGCACATTCATGGCGATACCATTTTGGCTACAGGAAAAAAAGATTTTCGTAAGGTGCGTGTTTTTAATCGTGTTAAAATGTACAGCAATGATATACAAGCCAAATGTGACTCTATTTTTGTAGATGAAAGCAAAGGGCTTACCAAACTATTGACCAATCCGATACTTTGGGCACAAAAAAACCAAATAACAGGAGATACCATAACATTGCTTTCGGACAGTTTGCACAAAAAAATGGATAGTATCAAAGTGATTGACCATGTGTTTATAGTACAAAAAGATACTACAGATACCTACAACCAAATAAAAGGACGTTTGCTCAAAGGTAAATTTATAAAAAATGAATTGCGAGTTGTAGCTATTATAGGGAATGCAGAATCGCTTTATTATATGCGTGATGAAGATAAAAAACTTATTGGCATAGATAATAAAACTGCTGGAAGTATTCATTTTGAATTGGAAGATAGTACTATTTCAACGGTTACACATTTCAAAAATGTAAAAGGAAAAATAAGCCCCGAAGGCGATAAAAAGCTCAAAGGTTTTGCTTGGCGCGATGAAGAACGCCCTAAAGATATTGCATCTATTTTTTCAGTCTCACAAGTGTCTAAAAAAGACAAACCTATTAGGGCAGCCAAAGAAAAGGACAAAAAGGATGAAAAGAAGCTTATAAAACAGCCCTTAAAAATTAAGAAAAATGAAATCAAATAAAGATTTTTTTCAATATCAAGCACAAACAACACCACATCCTTTGGCACTAGAAGTCTCCCATGCTGATGGTGCTTATATTTACGATAAAGAAGGAAAAAAATACTTGGATTTTGTAGCAGGTGTTTCTGCTTGTAGCTTAGGACATCGTCCGCAAGTTGTCATAGATGCTATTCAAAAACAGTTGTCGCAATATATGCATGTGATGGTTTATGGCGAGTATATTCAAGACACGCAGCTTGCATTATCAAAATTGCTAGCATCACATTGTCCAGCACCTTTGAACACGGTTTATTTGACTAATTCTGGAACAGAAGCAACGGAGGGCGCATTGAAATTAGCCAAACGTATAACAGGAAGAGCCGAATTGATTAGCGCAAAAAATGCGTATCACGGCAATACTCAAGGGGCAATGAGTGTTTGTGGAAGTGAGCTGCAGAATAGTGCGTTTAGACCATTAGTGCCAGGCATTAGCTTTATTACGTTTAATGATTGGTCAGATTTAGCGAAAATAACAACAAAAACAGCAGGCGTAATCCTAGAAACAATACAAGGCGGAGCAGGATTTATTGTTCCAGAAAAAGGCTATCTAAAAGCCGTTCGGGAGCGATGTGATGCAGTAGGAGCGATGCTTATATTAGACGAAATACAGAGTGGAATGGGACGCACAGGCGCTTTGTTTGAGTGTATGAATCAAGAGGTTGTGCCTGATATTATTATTACCGGAAAAGGACTTGGTGGCGGTATGCCGATAGGTGCTTTTATAGCATCGTATGAGCATATGAGTTTGTTAAAAAACAACCCTAAATTGGGGCATATCACTACATTTGGTGGACATCCTGTGATTGCTGCTGCTGGTCTGGCAACACTACAAGAAATCATAAAAAAAGATTTTATGCAAGCGGTGCTACAGAAAGGGCAGTTGATACGCCGTTTGTTGGTTCATCCTGCTATTACTGAAATACGCGGAAAAGGTTTAATGCTTGCTGCTATGGTAGCAACACCACAGTTGGCTACGGATATCATTCTACGTTGTCAAGAGAATGGACTTATTTTGTTCTGGCTCTTATTTGAAGGG
>JALSVQ010000049.1:0-799 GCA_027073495.1 Flavobacteriaceae bacterium
GTGGTATCAGAAGAAATTGTTACCTGTTCAGGATCGACATGTCCAGTATTGTTTACTACCGGTTCAGATAATAAAAATGTTGAAGTTTTAAAATCCGACTTAACAGTTGCGATAGATTCATCTACAACAACAAGTGTTTATGATGGAGCTACAGGGCAAGAAACAGTTACGGTTAATTATTCACTCCAAAATACAGCAGTAAATGAAGTTCCTGCAGGAACAAATTTGAATATATATATTGACAATGATTCAAGTGGAGACTATTCAGCTGGAGATACATCAGTACATAACGAAGTTGTGAATACTAGTGTTCCTGCTAATGATACAATACATGGTAGTTTTACTTATACCATAGCAAGTACAGATTTATGTAATGCTATTTTAGTAGTTAATCCTTCAGATAATCCTTGTATATGTAATGGTAATGCAGTTGCCGCTAATACTATCGCTACAGCAGAAGGATTTGCTATTGCTAATCAAAACTTATGTTATGATAATAGTACTCTTTCTATGGCTCTTGGCGCAAATGCTATTGCAGGCTATATTTATTTTTGGGCATCATCTAATGCTGCTAATGATGCATATTTAGATGATACTACAAGTGCTAATCCAACATTTACATATTCTGGAACTATCACAACTTTAACTACAATAGATTATACGCTAACAATAAATCGAGGGTGTTCATCTACTACAGATACAGTAAGTATTGTCTTAAACCCATTACCTCCTGTTGATTCATTAAATGATGCTTCTCCATGTGGTTCTTATACCTTACCTACATTAACCAATGGTAACT
>JALSVQ010000049.1:899-58062 GCA_027073495.1 Flavobacteriaceae bacterium
ATTTTACAGGTACTGGTGGTACAGGAACTGCTTTGAATGCTGGAAATGATATTACTAGCACGCAAACGATTTATATTTATGCAGATAATGGAACTTGTAGCAATGAAACTAGCTTTACTATTACTATAAACCCATTGCCTCCTGTTGATTCATTAAATGATGCTTCTCCATGTGGTTCTTATACCTTACCTACATTAACCAATGGTAACTATTTTACAGGTACTGGTGGTACAGGAACTGCTTTGAATGCTGGAAATGATATTACTAGCACGCAAACGATTTATATTTATGCAGATAATGGAACTTGTAGCAATGAAACTAGCTTTACTATTACTATCATCGACTCTCCTATTGTTGATGTTTTCTCCGATGTTACAGCTAATAATGAATATGTTTTACCTCCTGTTACAATTGGTGATTATTATACTGGCGCTGGCGCTACAGGAGCTGCTTTGAATGCTGGAGATATTATTTCTTCTTCGCAAACAATATATATTTATGCTATAAATGGAGTTTGCTATGATGAAAGTAGTTTTCCTATTACTATTACTCATGATTTCATTTATCCAAGAGTTTTCACTCCAAATGGAGATGGCTATCATGATACTTGGGGTATTGAAAATAATACTATACTCAATGGTAATCCGCAAATTTATATTTATGATAGATATGGTAAATTGATCAAAGTAATACGCAGTAATATTGAATTTTGGGATGGTACATACAATCAAAATGATTTCCCTGCAGATGATTATTGGTTCTCTGTACAAGCTCAAAATGGAAAAGTTTACAAAGGACATTTTAACTTGAAACGTTGATAAAATATATAATTATATAAATCTTAAAATAACAAATCCGGAATAGTAATACTGTTTCGGATTTTGTCATTTTTATAATAAATATATAATTGTTTGTTTTTAGAATATAAAAATACACTTATAGCAATACGAATATAGCTTGAACTAAGGCGTATATAGATTTATGTAAATATAAATGTAAATAATGCTTTATATTTGCAATGACAATTAAATTGTAATTATGAAAAAAGTAATCCTATTTGTACTCTTATTAAATCTAATATCATGCAAAAAAAATAGTACGGTTAATAGCATTGTAAATGCTATAAGTAAGACTGAAACAAAACAAGCTAATCCAGAAATAATAGTATTAGAAAACGAACTGCTTTCAGTAAAAAAAGAACATAAAATAAGATTAGAATACTATGAGCAAGCAACACAAAAAGAAAAATCACATTATATTTATAAACATAGAGTCAGTGCGTATCTGAAAAATGGTAAATATTTTTTTGACTACAAAAAGATAATCAATGCTATTTATAATAAATTAGAGTTGGATAAGGTAGATTTTTTAACCTCATTGTATTTTAATTATAATATTTTCCATAGCGAATACTATTCTCAGGACAAAGAAACGTCCTTTTTAAATTATATATGGACTAATTTTGATAGAAGCCCTGAGAATATCTATAATTTTTTTAATAATGAATCAGAATCAGAAACTATAAAAGACAAGATTTATTCATTGTTTAGCAATAATGCTATTTATACTGATTCTGGAATAAAAAACTATGTTGAAGGCTTGCTACTTGCTTACGAAGAAAATTCGTCAGAAGACCGCTTAAGTGAAATTTATAATCAGACAAAAGGTGACGAGTACTATGAGAAGCCTTTTATTGACACTATAACAAGTGAGCAAATGAAGATGTTCTTGAGTAATGCAACGAAACCTACAGATAACTCAATAAGCTATAGAGCATTTCAGCTATATTCATTTTGGGGAAGAAGATACCATGAGAATAATCAAGAAATTGTTTATCAACTTATAAAGGAATTTCATCAAAATATGGAAAAAGAAAATACAAATACATATGATTAATTATAAAATGAAAAAATTACTAGTTTTAGTATTCCTTGTACTCGTTTCGTGTACTGATAAAAAAGTGAATCAAGATAATACACGAATTGCACTATTAAAAGAAGAAATTACAGCACAAAAGACAGAAAATGATTCGCTTGCTAAAAAAGAACAAGCGATAAAAAACCACATTGATAGCTTGGAAAATAGCTCTTTAGATAAAGCCGTTGTTACTTCTTTTTTAAAGCCAGATAAGCAATTTGTTATCAATACAGATGATAATACACTAATCAAAACTGCTTTTGATGATATATTTGATGATTCATCTTGTTTTTGGTATTCATTACAAGGGTCTTTTTTATGGCATTATCGGGCTAATGATGAAGTTGATGTGAAAGATGATATTTCAAATATTAACCACCTTTTCTACTGGCATAAGCGAGATGAAGCAAGTATAAAAACGTTTTTTACAAAACAAAAATTGGAATTGATATATGCATTGTTCAACAACAGCAATTACTATAATGAGACTGGATTAAAAAATGTAATTGAAAGTTTACTCCTTGCCTACGAAGAGATAGGAACTAATGATAAAATATTAGAAGAGATATATAAAAAATCATTAGATGACGAAGAAGTAGAAATCATTAAAAAAATAGTTAGCAAAAAAATATTAGCTTTAAAAGCTAATGAAGATTGTGATTATAACCCGTTTTATAATAAAGCAGGAGGACTTAATGCTTTTCGTGCCTATAAATTTTGGGGAAGAAGATATCATGAAAACAATAGAGAGATTGTATATCAACTATTAAAAGATTTCTATAAAAATGTACACGGAAATACTCCCCTATTATCCAAGGATGACAATGATGAATCTGAAGAATTTGATGAAGAAATAATAGAAGATGAAGTTGAGGAAATCGATCAGAACTTAGATGATTTTGCTTTGACCAATTATAAAGAACCCAATCAAGAAGCAATGGATTCAATCGTAAAGACGCAACTCACACAAACTAATGATGGATCTTACGATTTGGAAGCACTCAAAAAAATATATAAAGCACATTTTCCAAAAGTTAAAGCAATAACCTTGGATAATTTACTTTCAGAATATAATGAAACATATTTGAATTCTGGTGGATGGCAAAACAATACAACATCAGTGGTTTACACACCAAAGTTGAAAATTTATTATATTTACGTATCAAACAAAAATCAGATGTATCATCAGTTTATTTTTTCTGAAGATAAAAATGAAATAATAGTTGAAAATAATCCACCTTTAGATGATAATGATGCGGTTGCTAAAGACGGAAAGTGGAAGATTTTTTGTCAATGCAAAGAATTCGATAGTGCAGATAACTTAGATAGCGAAATGTACATACCAATATTTCATCCTGATATGGTAGAAGGAAAGTATTTATACTTTGTAAAAGCTGTTACTGAAAAAGGAAATGTATTCTTTTCTGATATTGAACTGCTCAATTATAAAAAGTCATAACTAGCATCAATAACTATTTATTTTGATCTATAATAGCTTCCAGTTTTGTTTTTTTGGTTTCTGATAAATGCTGATTACAATTTTCTTCAGAATACAACTTTAACATTTTGGATAAGGCACTATTGCGTTTAACATAAGCATTGCATTTTTCACACCAAAAAATATGTAAAGACAGCTTAAAGCGTTGCCAGAAAGAGGCTTCTTTATATTGACTTTTATCACAAATATTTCCTGCTTCTTGACAAGAAATAAACCCTTTTGTTAGTTTATGATTTCCCATATTCAAATTTATTTTTCATACCAATTGGTTTTCATACAATCCATCAATTGCACACGTGCTCTATGAATGATTACCCAAAGATTAGACGAGGTAATATTCAATTCATTACATATTGTTTCAGATTCCATATGCTGCAAGGTTTTCATCTTAAAGACTGTTGCTGCTTTTAGAGGTAATTCATCCATGCAATCATCTAATGTACGTCCTAATTCCGAATTTTCCATTGCAAAATCTGAATGACTAGTTGTTGAACCAGCCACGCGTTCTTCCAACCAATCAGCTTCTTGATCGGCTTCATTAACATAACTCATACGTACTTCTGCCTTTCCCTTTTTAGAATTCGATTTTCTATAAAAATCAATTATTTTCCGTTTTAAAATAGCAATAAGCCACGTGCGTTCAGAAGCAGCTCCTTTATAATTTTTTTGCGCTTGTAATGCCGCAAGAAATGTATCTTGAACAATATCTTCTGCCTTCTCGTGATCACTAACACGATAAATGGTATAATTATACAGGTAATCTGCATAAAGTTTAACCCATTTATCAGGGTTCAATATGTGTTTATTTGATTTCAAGATGTTTTTGTTTGTAATTAATTAGTCAGTAAATGTACTAATTAATTACAAACAAACACTTCTCAATCACAAACTATTATTTATTTCTATGAATCACATACGAAAGCATTAATTCCAAAGCATTGCGGTAAGGAGATTCTGGAAAGGTTTTTAAAATGTCTAATGCCTCTTGATAGTACTTTTCCATTTTTGAAATAGTATAATCAATACCGCCATTATCTTTTACAAACTGTATCACTTCTTTAACCCGTTTTTTGTTTGTATTGTGGTTTTTAACAGAATTAATCAACCATTTTTTATCTTTTGTATTACAATTATTCAAAGTATAAATAAGTGGTAATGTCATTTTTTGCTCCTTGATATCTATACCTGTAGGCTTTCCTATTTTGGCATCGGTATAATCAAATAAATCATCTTTTATCTGAAAGGCAATACCAACCAGCTCACCAAAGCGGTGCATCTTTTTGACCATAGCTTCAGCTGCATCAACGGTACTTGCTCCCATTGCGGTACAAGATGCTATAAGTGTGGCGGTCTTTTGTCTAATAATTTCAAAATAGATAGCTTCGGTAATATCTAGTTTACGCGCTTTTTCTATTTGAAGCAATTCACCTTCGCTCATTTCGCGAACAGCTACAGAAATAATTTTTAAAGAATCAAAATCGCCATTATCAATAGCAAGTAAAAGTCCTTTTGACAATAAAAAATCGCCTACTAAAACGGCTATTTTATTTTTCCAAAGGGCATTAATAGAGAAAAAACCACGCCTTCTATTACTATCATCAACAACATCATCGTGTACCAATGTTGCGGTATGTATGAGCTCGATAACAGCAGCACCTCGAAATGTTTTTTCGGTTACGGTATTGGTTTCACTAAGCATTTTGGCAGTCAAAAAAACAAACATAGGACGCATTTGCTTCCCTTTACGATTGACCAAATAATGCATTACACGATTTAATAATGCTACTTTGGTTGTCATAGCACTTCGAAATTTATCTTCAAAAAGATCCATTTCTTCGCGTATTGGCTCTTTTATTTGTTCTACTATTTTCAGTTTGTTATTTTCGTATTAAGCAGTACAAAGATAATTATTATTAACAGATATACAATCCTAATTAAATGAATTATTTGTAATGTTATTTAGCAAAATTAAAGACCTTTCGCTATAAGATACTAGACTCAATAGCAAGCTCTCAATCATGTTTATAATAATTTTTTAAATTTAAAAATTAGACTACGCTAAAAACAATTCTAAAATCAAGCTTACATAATAGAATATTTTTTTAGTCGGATAACAATAGATAAATAACATGAAAAATGCGTAACTTTGTATAAAATAAATACAATGAATAACTTTCCAAAATTTACAGCAAAACACACATCATTACTTGCTAAACATCTAAACAAAACTGTTTTTGAACAATTAAAAGATAAAAAAACAACACTTGGCTTTAGCCTGCAACAAGCCATACAGTCCGGTTTGGATAATCCTGACAGTGGAATTGGTGTTTATGCTGGAGATTTGGAATCGTATAGTACCTTTGCTGCATTATTTGATCCAATTATCAAAAGCTATCATCATTTTGACCGTTCGCTGTCCAAACATACGAGCAATCTAAATGCTGATGACTTTAACTATAATAATCCAGATACTAATAATGAATACATTTTATCAACACGTATTCGAGTTGGTCGTAATCTAGCAAATTATCCTTTGGGAACTGCAATAAGCAAAACACAACGCGATGAAGTAGAACAGCTTATTGTCAATACTTTAAATAATCTTAAAGGAGAACTCAAAGGACACTATTACCCATTATATGATATGGCAGATGAAACACGAGAACGCTTAATTAAAGATCATTTCTTGTTCAAAAATGGTGACCGTTTTCTAGAATCTGCGGGGCTAAATAGAGATTGGCCAACAGGTCGTGGTATTTTTCATAATCAATCCAAAACATTTTTAGTTTGGATTAATGAAGAAGACCAACTTCGCATTATCAGTATGCAAAAAGGCGGTGATATCAAAGCTACTTTTCAGCGCTTGAGTCTTGCAATAGCCCAATTAGAACAACAACTTACTTTTATGTATGATGAACGTTTAGGTTACATCTCTAGTTGCCCTACCAATTTGGGAACTGCTATGCGTGCGAGCGTACATATTGCCTTACCTAATTTAGCAAAGAATAAAGCACAGTTTGAAGCAATAACCAATAAATATCATCTTCAAATACGTGGTGTTAATGGTGAGCATTCTTCTAGTGAAAATGGTATTTTTGATATCAGCAACAAAAGACGTTTGGGCATCAATGAAGTACAATGTGTCAGTGATTTACACCAAGGCGTTGCTGCCTTAATAAGGGCTGAAAGCTCTTTTTAATGAAATTAAAAAATAGTTCGGAGTGATGAATTATGAGTGTTTGGAATTAAGAACTCAAGTAGCTAATGACAAATTACCGTCATTTCGACAAAGTGAGGAACGAACACCGAGAAATCTTACACTTTTAAGTAAAAAAGTATTGAAAATTAACGTTGTCTAATATATATTTCTACCGCTCCGAGACCATATTTTCTATAATCTGCGGGCTTGTGATCGATACGTTCATAACGGTTAAAAAGATACTCTAGTTCTAGTTTCAAAACGCCATCACCATTACCGTGAATAAAAATCATTTGCTGAATTTTGTTTCGTATAGCCCAATCAATCTTATATTTGGCAGTTGCTAACTGCGTTTCCAATATTTGATGGCTTGGCATACGTTTGTGCTTATCGGTAAGCTGCTCGATATGTAAATCAACCTCAACTACAGTTTGATTTTCTTCGTGTGATTTACTCCTTTTATTTTTCTTTTCAAAATCTGCACTTTTATACATATCAACATCCGTATATGTATTATAGTCTATAGCCTCTTCTATTTTGATAAGTTGTGAAGGTGCAAAAGAGAGTTCAAAACCATCTTCATCTGCTACAATTATTTCGTTTTCTTTTACGCGTAGCACGATGCCTTTGAATGCGTCATCCAATGCTTCTACAGTATCTCCTTTTTTAAACGGCATTACTTTTTCTTTTTTTTATCAAATTTATCTATTACCCTTGGTTCTAAACCATCTTTATTAGGAATATCTTGTTCACTACGTTTTGGCATTTTACTTTGCACCATAAAAAGAAGTACTATTTCAATAAGAAAAGAACCAATAATAAATGTCATATTTTGTTCTTTTTGAGGTTTACCCAACTCGTATAAAACAAAACCTCCTAAGCCGAATATAGCTAACCAATATAAAGGATTTACTTTGTCTTTTTTCTTAGTCATAACTATATTGATTTTATAAATATTCGTAATTTTTTATAAGGAATAGCCATTCTTTTATAAAATGGAAGTTTTAGTGCTTTATAAGCTTTTATTAACGTTTTAGCTTTAGGTAAAGCCCGAGATTTGGTATAATAACGTATTGCTTTGGTGTAAACATAGCGTTTATCTTTTCCTTTTAAACATTCAAATAGTGATGATTTTGCTGTGTTTTCAAAGTAAAAAAGCTTTTTTATTCGTTTTTCCCTTATTTTTATTTGTGTCAAAAATTTCCAATCATTATACCAAGTTGGCATTACAAAATGCTGCTGTTCCAGTTGAGCTCCTAGCGTTTTTATAGGTGTTTTTAGGTTTTTTGAATGAAGTTTTACCGCCAAGCTGATAACTAAAAGCATTTGTTCTTCTCTAGATTTTGGTTGTTTCTCCGTTACAGTACTATTCCAAAACGTATTCATTTTTTCTGTAGATAAACCAGTTGATAAAGCATTATTCTGAAACATAAATTTAGATTTATTTGCTATAGAATCATTCGGAAATAAAATGCGTTGTACCAAAGCATAAAACACAGCTTTATCTGGAGTTTTACTAATGCTAAAACTGTTTGCTAATGCATCAAAAAATAAACTGTTTTTTTTCTTCTCTTTAGACAAATAAAAATGACTAGCTGCTATTTCTGCATTAGTTGTATTTGATTTTATCAAGCCAATATTATGCTGTTTATTGATTAATTTCAAAAAACGATATTCGGTTACTACATCAAACTGAGCAAACAATTGCAAAGGCATTAAGAGTAATAAAATGTATTTTAACTTTTTCATTTCTTAAAAATTTAGACACAATGAAATTGAAGGATTTACTAGATTCTCATTGAATGATAATTGCTTTTCCATCTTTAACTTAATACCGTACTTATAGCGAATTTGTTCTTGTTTTGTTTTCAAAACACGTTTCCCATGAATCCAATCATACACGTAACTTGTTGCTATAATAGAAAGTGAAGTATAATACAACAAACGATCGGTCTTCAATGCGGGATCGGTAAGCATATCTCTATAACTCTTATTATAGTTGTTCAATCTGATATAATTAGCTGTAAGCCCCGCATAACCAGTCATTCTAGCTGCAAGTATATAATAACCTCTTTTGGTATCTTTGGCTTTAAAATGAATATAACCCGGAACTATAGTAGCATACATCATATCCATCATTTTGATATCTCGAGACAACATTTGGTAGTCTTCAAAGGTCATATTTTCATATAAATCGGGCATTTTTTCTTTATCACCAATATAGCGATTGTACAAACTCATATCTTGTGCAAAAGTCATTTTTACAAAGAAAAAAATGAGTATAATTAAATAATTGTTTTTCATTTCAATACTATTTTCTGCAAATTTACATATTTCTACGATATTGACCACCAACTTTAAACAAAGCATTTGTTATTTGCCCCAAAGAGAATGTTTTGGAAACTTCCATTAGCTTGTCAAAGATATTCTCATTACTTACAGCTGCTTTTTGTAAATTGCTCAAAACGTTTTCTTGCGATGCTTTATTTAAAGTCTGTACTGTGGCAACTGTATTAAGCTGAAATTGTTTCTCGTCTTCGGTAGCGCGAACTACTTCTTTGGGCAAAACTGTTGGAGAACCTTTTTTATTTAAAAATGTATTCACACCTATTATTGGAAATTTTCCATTGTGTTTTAAGGTTTCATAATACAAACTTTCTTCTTGTATTTTACTACGTTGATACATGGTTTCCATTGCGCCTAAAACACCACCTCGTTCTGTCAATCTATCAAACTCTGTAAGTACTGCTTTTTCTACAAGATCGGTTAATTCTTCTATAATAAATGCACCTTGAATAGGGTTTTCATTTTTAGCCAATCCCAGTTCTTTATTGATAATAAGCTGTATTGCCATTGCTCTACGTACAGATTCTTCTGTAGGCGTAGTAATAGCTTCATCATAAGCATTGGTGTGCAGCGAATTACAATTATCATAGATAGCATAAAGCGCTTGTAATGTTGTTCGGATATCATTAAAATCAATTTCTTGCGCATGCAATGAACGTCCCGAAGTTTGAATATGATATTTAAGCATTTGCGCACGTGCATTGGCACCATATTTAAGTTTTAAAGCTTTTGACCATATTTTTCGTGCTACACGTCCTATTACAGCATACTCTGGGTCAATACCATTAGAGAAAAAGAACGAAAGATTTGGTCCAAATTCATTGATATCCATACCTCTAGAAAGATAATACTCTACATAGGTAAAACCATTTGCTAAGGTAAAGGCTAGCTGTGTAATTGGATTTGCTCCTGCTTCTGCTATATGATAGCCTGAAATGGAAACCGAATAGAAGTTTCGCACTCCATTTTTTATAAAATATTCTTGTACATCACCCATTAAACGTAAGGCAAATTCTGTAGAGAAAATACATGTATTTTGCGCTTGATCTTCTTTGAGAATATCGGCTTGTACCGTACCACGTACTTGCATTAACGTCTTTGTTTTTATATCGTCATAGATTGCTTTAGGTAGCACCTCATCTCCTGTAATACCTAATAGTAGTAATCCTAATCCGTCATTACCTTGTGGCAAATCACCATTATAATGTGGTCTTGTTAGTCCTTTTGCTTCATATTTATTATACAGTGTTTCTTCAACTTTGGCAGTTAAATCATTTGCTTTTATATAGCGTTCACAATTTTGGTCTATAGCAGCATTCATAAAAAAACCAAGCAGCATCGGAGCAGGTCCATTGATGGTCATACTCACAGAAGTCATTGGATTGGACAAATCAAAACCTGAATACAGTTTTTTAGCATCATCAAGACAACAAATAGAAACTCCTGAATTTCCTATTTTTCCATAAATATCAGGGCGTTTATCAGGGTCATTACCATAAAGCGTCACACTATCAAAGGCTGTGGACAGACGTTTTGCAGGCATTCCTAAACTCACATAATGAAAACGTCTATTGGTACGTTCAGGGCCGCCTTCTCCAGCAAACATACGTGTAGGGTCTTCTCCTGTGCGTTTAAAAGGATACAAACCTGCTGTATAAGGAAAACTCCCCGGTACATTTTCTTGCAATAGCCATTGTAGAATATCTCCCCAAGCTTTATACTTTGGTAAAGCTATCTTTGGTATCTCATTTTGTGATAATGATGTACTATGCGTAGGAATATTAATTTCTTTATTACGTACTTTAAACGTGTAAACTGCAGCTTTATATTTGGCTACTAAATTTTCCCATTCTTCTAGCTGTTCCCAGTTATGCGGATCTAAATCTTTTTTAACGGTTTTAAAGGTGTCAATCAGCTGTTTAATAAAAGATTGATTTTCATTTTCTTCTGCTAGCAATGCTTTAAAATAATCATCAATTTCGGTTAATGTATTCGGAGCTTTAGCTACTACTGTAACAAGTGTTTTATATATAGCATAAAGCTTTTGTGCAACTTCATTTTGTTTTTTTACCCAAAGGTCATACGCTCTGTTATTTTCTGCTATTTCAGATAGATAACGCACGCGTTTAGGCGGAATTACAAATATTTTTTCAGATAATTCATTTGAAATATGATATGCAGAATGGAAATCTCCTGTTGTATTTTCATCTAGTTTATCTAAAACAGCTTTGTACAAACTGTTCATTCCAGGATCATTGAACTGCGAGGCTATTGTGCCAAAAATAGGTAAATCATCCATTGGTGTATCCCATAGATTATGATTGCGCATATATTGTTTTTTAACATCACGCAAAGCATCTAAAGCACCTCGTTTATCAAATTTATTAATCGCTACAATATCAGCAAAATCTAACATATCGATTTTCTCTAACTGTGTAGCTGCTCCAAACTCAGGCGTCATCACATAAAGTGAAACATCAGAATGTTCTATAATTTCGGTATCGGACTGCCCAATACCTGAAGTTTCAAGAATAATCAAATCAAAAGCACTTGCTTTTAGTATTTGCAAAGCCTCATTGACATGTTTGCTCAAAGCCAAATTGCTCTGACGTGTAGCCAAAGAGCGCATATAAACACGCTCGCTATTAATAGCGTTCATTCGTATTCTATCGCCTAACAAAGCGCCTCCTGTTTTTCGCTTGGAAGGATCTACAGAGACAATGGCTATTTTTTTAGTATCAAATTCTAATAAAAAACGACGTACCAGTTCATCTACCAAAGATGATTTACCTGCACCTCCTGTACCTGTTATCCCTAGAATAGGTGTTTTCGATTTTTTAGCTAATTGATGTATTTTCTCAAAAATAGCTTCATTATCAGTAGGAAAATTTTCTGCTGCACTAATTAAATGCGGAATAGCAGTTACTGCAATGGCATCCCCTACTTTAGAGTCAACTGCTGCTCCAACAGGAAAATCTGCTTGAGAAACCAAATCATTAATCATACCTTGCAAACCCATTTTACGACCATCATCAGGATGATAAATACGTGTAATACCATAGGCTTGTAATTCAGCTATTTCTTCAGGAAGAATAGTACCTCCTCCTCCAGCAAATATTTTGATTTGCGAAGCGCCACGCTCTTGCAATAAATCGTACATATATTTAAGATACTCTACGTGTCCGCCTTGATATGAGGTCATAGCTATAGCTTGCACATCTTCTTGAATGGCCGTATTTACTACTTCGTCTACACTCCTATCGTGTCCGAGATGAATCACTTCACAACCTGTGGACTGTATAATACGACGCATAATATTAATCGCTGCGTCGTGCCCATCAAATAGTGATGCTGCGGTTACTATGCGTATTTTATTTTTGGGTTTGTATGGTTTAATGATTTCCATTACATATTTTTTTTAAGGGTCTGCAATTTACAAAAATTATACGAGATTTTTTTATAAACAACATTAATTAATGCGGCATTAAAAATAATTTTAGTAGCTTTGTAAAGAACTAATCAAATATAAAAACATGGACAATCAAACGAAGACAATTGGACAGAAATGGGGTTTAATTTTAGGAGGAGTATTAGCTGCTATTACTATTATAGTCTATAGTATAGATGTTTCATTACTTGTAAATTTCAGCTTTAGCCTTTTGCTTATAGCTATAGTTTTAGCTATTGGCTTTATGGCTGCCAAAGAATACAAAGCTGTAAATGGAGGCTTTGGAAGTTTTAGTGACATCTTAAAAACTTTAATCATTACTTTTGCAATTGGCGTATTAATCTCTTTTATCGTTAAATTCATTCTATTTAATTTTATTGATACGAATGTAATGCAACAAATGATTGATTTATCAGGAGAAAAGTCACAAGAATTGGCAGAAACAATGGGCGTTGAAATGACTGAAGAAGCTGTAGACAAAATAAGAGAAACAAATCCATTTAGTGCAAGCAAAATGTTTTTAAGTTATATTATCGTTACAGCAGGAAATATTATCTTTGGATTGATAATAGCTGCTATTACAAAAAACAAAAAACCAGAATTTGAATAATAAAACAAACATAACTGTACTCATACCGCTACTCAATGAAGCGGAATCAATACAAGAACTTAATGATTGGATTGTAAAAGTAATGCAGTCCAATCATTTTTCGTATGAAATCTATTATCTTGATGATGGTAGCACAGATGATTCTTGGAAAATTATTCAAGACCTAAGTAAAACCAATTCAAACGTCAAAGGGATACGTTTCAGACGTAATTATGGTAAATCACAAGCGCTTCATGCAGGTTTTGAAAAAGCCAAAGGCGCAGTAGTCATCACTATGGATGCTGACCTACAAGATAGTCCTGACGAAATACCCGCTTTGTATCAAAAAATAATCAATGAACAATTTGACTTGGTTTCGGGTTGGAAAAAGAAACGCTACGATTCTAAAATACGCAAAAATATTCCTTCAAAATTATTTAACTGGGCTGCCCGAAAGACTTCTGGAGTGCAACTCAATGATTTTAACTGTGGGCTCAAAGCCTATAAAAATGAAGTGGTAAAAAACATAGATGTTCATGGTGAAATGCATCGTTATATTCCTGTGCTTGCCAAAAATGCAGGCTTTCATCATATTGGAGAACAAGTAGTACAGCATCAAGCACGTAAATATGGTGTGAGTAAATTTGGGATGAGCCGTTTTATCAATGGTTTTCTTGACCTTATTACCTTATGGTTTATCAGTAAATTTGGCAAGCGTCCCATGCATTTCTTTGGCGCATTAGGTCTTTTGATGTTCTTTATTGGTTTTTTATCAGCTTTTAGCATTGGCGTAATGAAACTTTATAAACTCTATCATCATTTACCAACGATACTAGTGACAAACAACCCCTTGTTTTATATCGCACTAACTACTATGCTTATTGGTATCCAGTTTTTCTTAGCTGGTTTCTTAGGTGAACTTATATTACGCAGTAAAAGCAATACAAAACGTTACGAAATAGCAGAGGAGATTATTAAATCATAATCAATAAAAATTTCGATTTCTCATTTTTTTTAGCAACGCTATAACTCAATACTTCTATTTATTTTTCACTTTTCATTATACATTTTTCAACCTTTATAAGCTAATAAAGTGTTTTTAAGCAACATTGCAATAGTCATAGGACCAACACCTCCAGGAACAGGTGTAATATACGATGCTTTAGGAGCTACAGTATCAAAGGCAACATCACCAACCAAGCGGTAACCACGTTTTCTTGAAGCATCTTCTACCCTATTTATTCCTACATCAATTATGACTACACCTTCTTTGACCATAGCTGCAGTTACAAAATGAGGTTTTCCAATGGCTGCAATGATAATATCCGCTTCTAGCAAGAGTTTATCCAAATTTTTGGTTTTAGAATGTGCTAGTGTAACTGTAGCATTACCATAAGGTTTGTTTAGACTAAGTAATATACTCGTAGGACGTCCTACAATATTACTTCGCCCCAAAACTACAACACGCTTCCCTTTTGTTTCAATGCCATAAGCTTTAATAAGTGTAATAATACCATAAGGCGTAGCTGGTATAATAGTTTCGAGATTAAGTGTAAGTTTACCCATATTTACAGGATGAAAACCATCCACATCTTTTTCTGGCGCTACAGCTAGTAATATCTTATTAGCATCAATATGTTTGGGCAAGGGTAACTGAACAATATAACCATCAACAGTAGAATCAGTATTCAATTGTTTAATCAAATCCAAAAGTACTGCTTCTGTAGTATCAGCATCAAGATGGATTAATGATGAATCAAAACCTACCATATTACAAGCTTTTACCTTGCTTTTTACATAACTCAGACTTGCAGTATTTTCTCCTACTAGCACAGCAATAAGATTTGGCACACGCTTACCTTCAGTTTTTAACTGCTCTACTGATTCTTTAATTTCAGTTTTTATTTGAAGCGCTGTTGCCTTACCATCTAGTAGTATCATATTATTATTGCATTCCTTTCATCATTTTCATCATACGTCCTGCACCACCACCTTGCATCATCTTCATCATTTTACTCATCTGCGTAAACTGTTTCATCAGCTGATTGACTTCGGTAACTGTAGAACCAGAACCTTTTGCAATACGTTTCTTACGACTTGCATTTATTATTTGTGGTTTAGTACGTTCCTCTGGTGTCATAGAGTGTATTATAGCTTCAATACCTTTGAAAGCATCATCTTCAATATCCACATCTTTCATCATTTTTCCAGCGCCTGGTATCATCCCAACCAAGTCTTTCATATTCCCCATTTTTTTAACCTGCTGTATTTGCTTTAAGAAATCATCAAAACCAAATTGATTTTTAGCAATTTTCTTTTGTATTTTTCGTGCCTCTTCTTCATCAAATTGTTCCTGTGCACGTTCTACAAGCGAAACCACATCCCCCATTCCCAAAATACGTTCTGCCATACGGTCAGGGTGAAATATATCAATAGCCTCCATTTTCTCCCCAGTACCAATAAACTTGATAGGTTTATTAACCACTGTTTTGATAGAAAGCGCAGCTCCACCACGTGTATCACCATCGAGTTTGGTCAATACAACACCATCAAAATTAAGTATATCATTAAAGGCTTTGGCAGTATTAACCGCATCTTGCCCTGTCATAGCATCCACTACAAAAAGCGTCTCTTGAGGTTTCACTGTTTGATGAATAGCTGCAATTTCATTCATCATTTCGGTATCCACTGCCAAACGACCTGCCGTATCCAAAATCACAACATTGTGCCCGTTAGATTTAGCATGTTTTATAGCATTTGTAGCAATAGAAACTGGGTTTTTATTTTCGCGCTCCGAATACACTTCAACACCAATCTGATCTCCAACAACATGAAGCTGATCAATTGCCGCAGGACGATAGACATCACAAGCAACCAAAAGCGGATTTTTTGTTTTTTTATTTTTCAAAAAATTAGCCAATTTCCCTGAGAAAGTTGTTTTTCCTGATCCTTGTAGACCCGACATCAAAATCACAGAAGGACTCGCAGCTAGATTAATACCAACAGTCTCCCCTCCCATCAATTCAGTCAGCTCATCCTTTACTATTTTTACTAATAATTGGCTCGGCTGCAACGATGTCAATACATTTTGTCCAAGCGCTTTTTCTTTTACACGTTTGGTAAAATCTTTCGCTATCTTAAAATTCACATCGGCATCAAGCAATGCACGTCGCACTTCTTTAAGCGTTTCTGCTACATTTACTTCCGTTATTTTTCCGTGTCCTTTAAGAACATGTAAGGCTTTATCAAGTTTATCACTTAAACTATTAAACATAATCTCTTGCTTTTTTTATTTTGAAAACACAAAGATATTAAAAATCTAGCTCTTGAAATAGTATTTTTATAACCTTTTTTTAGGGCGTGCCCTTTGGTCAGGCTATCCGCTATATCTCCAATTGTATTGGAGGATGCCGCTACTATCCTTCACGCAACAACAATTAAACATTTTAGCTCACATCAAAACTCCTATTTCTAAAAAAAATATGTATTTTTGTAGTATTAATTTAAAACAAAAAAAGAACATGGGATTTTTTAGTAACTTATTCAAAAAGAGTAAAAAAGTAGTATCAGAAGCAGGAGACATTATAGAAAATGTAGCTGACAACGCATCTGACTTAGCAGGTGATGTTTTAGACAAAACCAAAGAAGTAGCTAGTGAAGTAGCTGACAAAGCAGGTGATGCTTATGACAAAGCAAAAGAAGTTGCTAGCGAAGTAGCTGATAACGCAAGTGATATAGCAGGTGATGTAGTTGACAAAACCAAAGAAGTAGCCAGTGAAGTTGCTGACAAAGCAGGTGATGCTTATGACAAAGCAAAAGAAGTAGCTAGTGAAGTAGCTGATAAAGCTGGAGATATAGCAGGTGATGTAGTTGACAAAACCAAAGAAGTAGCAGGCGATGTCTTTGACAAAGCAAAAGAAGTGACTAGCGAAGTGGCTAACAAAACTGGAGATATAGCAGGCAATGTAGTTGACAAAACCAAAGAAGTAGCTGGAGAAGCACTTGAAAAAGGAAAAGACATTGTCAACAACAGCGAAGATAGTATAGAAGAAACAACAGAAAATAGTTAATCTATTTTTACGTTAATTTTAGTATTATAAAGCCTTGCATTAATGATGACAAGGCTTTATTTTTTTTAACATTATTGTTCTTTACATCATTTTTTTATCTTAAACATTACCATGACATTTTCATTTTTGCTAGCAGCTGTTCTACTTACACTTTCACCAGGTCCAGACATACTTTACGTACTAAGTCTTTCTTTACGAGATGGTGCAAAAAAAGGAGTTGTACTCAGTCTTGGACTTGTAAGCGGTATTTTAGTACATACTACATTATTAGCCTTTGGTTTTTCTACACTAATACGAGATAACACGAATCTATATAATGTTATTAAATACTTTGGCGCATTATATCTTCTTTATTTAGCTTATAAAACATACCGAGCAACAGCAACTTTAAAGATTAATAACCACAAATCGCAGAAAAAAAATAAATTACAACTGTACAAACGTGGTTTTCTAATGAATGTACTCAATCCTAAAGTTACTTTGTTTTTTTTATCCCTTTTTCCAAAATTTATTAGTCCTAATAACAACATGCTATACGAAACCTACAAACTAGGGCTTCTCTTTATGGCACAAGCCATTATCATATTTAGTACTGTAGCAATACTAGCTTCCCAATTAAAAAACAGCATCAATAAACCTGAATTTCATCAATTTATTAAATGGTTTCAGATTGTAGTTCTTCTAGGAATTGGTATATTTGTAATCTTATAACAAAAAAACATTGAACAAACCACTTAAAATAATAGAATGCCCACGAGATGCCATGCAAGGCATTAAACCATTTATTGATACAGCTGCAAAAGTAGCTTATATCAATTCATTATTAAAAGTAGGGTTTGACACTATTGATTTTGGTAGTTTTGTTTCTCCAAAAGCGATACCACAGATGCGTGATACTGCAGCAGTACTCGCTCAACTAGACCTTTCAAATACCAAAAGTAAGTTACTTGCTATAGTAGCCAATTATAGAGGCGCTACAGATGCTTGTCAGTTCGAACAAATAGATTATTTAGGTTTTCCGTTTTCTATTTCAGAGAATTTTCAAATGCGAAATACAGGAAAAACCATTATTGAATCTCTAGAAACACTGAAAAAGATATTAGATTTAGCAGAAAAACATCAAAAAAAAGTAGTAACCTACTTATCTATGGGTTTTGGAAATCCTTATGGAGACCCTTGGAATCCTGAAATAGTTGCTCAATGGACAGAAACACTTGCTGAAATGGGTGTAACTATTCTTTCACTATCAGATACTATTGGTATTTCAAACAAAGAAAGCATTACTTCATTATTTGAACATCTCATTCCTTTATATCCAGCTATTGAATTTGGCGCTCACTTTCATACCACAAAATCAGCTTGGTACGAAAAAATTGATGCTGCTTACCAAGCAGGATGTCGCCGTTTTGACACAGCTATTAAAGGCTATGGAGGCTGCCCAATGGCAAAAGACGAACTAACAGGAAATATGCCTACAGAAAAATTAATTAGCTATTTCGCTGAGCAAAAAATCAAAACACAACTAAACCCTTTACATTTTGAAAGTGCTTATAATAATGCTTTAGATGTGTTTAAATAATTTTATTTGTATATATAATATTTTTATTATAAATTTGAGCTTTATTAACCAAAAATTCAATAATTATGTTAAAAAAATTATTTTTTACAGGATTTGTGCTAGTGTTGTTTATCAATTCAACAGCAGCCCAAACCATTCATGAGTACACTGCGAATGCCAATTACGATCTATCGAGTTGGTATGACAGTCCTGGAAAAATCATCTATCCAACTGGCTACACACGCTACAATAGTAAAACGCCAGTGATTTTTGTACATGGTATTTCCAGTACAGCATCAGCATCTTGGAAGGCCAATGTTGATCAAGTAAAAACATATCATCTTAATGCAGCCTTTGTTCAATTAAAAAAATTCGGAAATACTACCGAAAACGGAAAGTTATTAAAACGCATGATTGATCGTGTAACAGCACATTATCACTGTGCAACTGTAAGTATTGTAGCGCATAGTCGTGGTGGAATAGACACTGAAAAAGCATTATACTACATCAATCCATATGATTCTAGCCTTCCTAGTTTTGGTTATGAAAAAGTAGATGGTGTTTACACCTTTGATTCTCCACTTCGTGGTGCTCGTGTAGCAGACACAGGACAATACTTATCTGTAATTCCTGGATGGTCTGGATTTTTATCTTTCGTAGCTATGTCTTACACTAATGGTTGGTCTATGACTAGCGGTAGTGTAAATTCTTTCCATAATTGGGCTGATAACTGGACTATTTATACTACTCCAAACACTCCATTTAGAAACTATTACAATCCTAGTGGAGCACAATACAATAGAAGAAATATGGTTGCTGATAACACAACACGCTGGTGGGCACATCAATCTAATGATTATGACTATCAAGGTAAATGGTACTACAAATATGTAGGAAATGTATATCACAAAACTGTAGGTGCTTATATGGATGCACACTGGCATTGGTGGGGCTTCTATTATTCAAACTGGCATTCATCAAATGATGGTTTTATCTCAGAATATAGAGCAAAACGTTCTATGAATTCAAACCCAAATCCTAGCCTAACTCCTGGTGCCGGTGACCATAATTATCGTTTAATGCACGATGCAAACCATACATCAATTTGGGAAAATGGTGAAAATCATTTTACTAGAGAAGTAGCTCCTTACCTACACTATGGGCTATACAATGGAGGAGCAAACCGCATAGCGAATACCCCTGTAGATTTAACAGTTCCTACTAAGAAAGATGCTGTTAGTGCTCCAACATTCAAAGCATTAGCTAGTAATGGAAATATTTATCTAGGAAAAGATAATAAAACAGAACTTATTATAGAAGAAGACAATGCAAAAGTTACTATGATAATCTATAGTGATAATGCAATTACCAGTTTTAATTTAGTAGGTACTAATGATAATAAACAAGTAAAAACTATAGAAACTCAAAATGATATTCTTTCTGGAGCAGCAGTAACTGTAGCAACAATAGAAGGTATGCCTAAAGGAGTTTATACCCTTGAAACTAGTGAAGAACGTTTTGCTATTTTTGCAAATAGTGATGATTACAAATCGTCTTTTGCTGTAAACTTAGGTTTCGATGAAAACAAAGGTTACAATGGAGAAGCCATTCAAGTTTCATTAGGAAATATAAATGAAGGGCTAAATTATGATAATTTAAATCTTAAAGCTACACTGACATTACTATCTGAAGATGGCGAAAACCAAGTTAAAATGGGAAGTCAAAAACCAAGAAACTACATATTTAAAGCTTCTGAAAATGAAGTAGGATTATACAACCTTGCTTTTGAAGATCTAACTCCAGGTGCTGTTTATTCATTACGAATAGCAGGAACAGTTAAAGAAGGTGATGTATTATTATCAAGAAATGTAGTGATGACTTTCTTTGTAAAGAAACCAATGGAAATGAAAACTATTAGTTCAGAAGGTAAAGTATCAACTGCTGTTCCTTTAAATGATGATTCTATGGTTTATCCAAATCCAGCAACAGACCAAGTTACAATCACAAAAGAATTTGGAACCAATGCTGTGATATCAATTATTAACACACAAGGAAAAGTACTACATACTTTTGAAAATGCTGACAAAACAACAACGTTCAGTACTAAATCTTTAGGTATGGGTGCTGGTGTTTATATTTTGAAAATACAAACAAATGGCAAAACAGTTGTGAAAAAATTGATTGTTAAATAATAACAATTTATTATAAGAAACAAAAAGCGGTAATCCTAGATTACCGCTTTTTTATTATCTAAAAGAAATTTAATATTATATCACAAAAAGCGGTCGATGCGCCATCATTTCGTTTACATCTGAAGCAACTTGTTCCAACATTTTCTCATCATCATGATATTGAATAACTTTATCTAAAAGATCTATTAATTGTTCCATATCATCTTCGAGTAAACCACGCGTAGTAATAGCCGCAGAACCAATACGAATTCCAGAAGTCACAAAAGGAGATTCCGTATCAAATGGTACCATATTTTTATTAACAGTTATATCTGCTTTTACTAATGCTTGCTCGGCTTCTTTTCCTGTTATATTTTTATTACGCAAATCTATTAGCATCATATGATTATCTGTACCTCCAGAAATGACATGATAATCACGTTTTATTAAAGCTTCTGCCATAGCGTGAGCATTCTTCTTCAACTGAATAACATAATGCAAATATTCATCGGTTAGTGCTTCTCCAAAAGCAACTGCTTTAGCAGCAATTACATGCTCTAAAGGTCCGCCTTGCATTCCTGGAAAAACAGCACTATTAAGCAAACTTGACATTTTTTTGAGTTTTCCACTTTTTAATTTTTGACCAAATGGATTTTCAAAATCTTCTCCCATCATTATCATACCACCACGTGGCCCTCTAAGCGTTTTGTGTGTAGTTGTGGTCACTATATGCGCATAAGGTAGCGGATCATTAAGCAAACCTTTAGCTATCAAACCCGAAGGATGCGATATATCTGCCATAAGCAACGCTCCTACACTATCGGCAATGGCTCTAAAGCGTTTAAAATCCATATCACGTGAATATGATGACGCGCCTGCTATAATTAATTGTGGTTTTTCTTTTTTTGCTGTTTCTTCTAACTTATCATAATCTATCATTCCAGTAGCTTCAGAAACACCATAAAAAGCGGTTTGGTATAGTTTTCCAGAGAAATTAACAGGAGAACCATGGGTTAAATGTCCTCCGTGAGACAAATCAAAACCCAATATTTTATCACCTGGTTTTAATATCGCATGATAAACAGCAGCATTCGCTTGAGAACCGGAATGTGGCTGCACATTAACATAAGCAGCTCCAAATAATGCTTTTGCTCTATCAATGGCAACTTGTTCTACAATATCAACAACTTCACAACCTCCATAATAGCGTTTATTAGGATAGCCTTCTGCATATTTATTGGTCAATACAGAACCTACGGCATCTAAGACTTCTTGACTTACATAATTTTCTGATGCTATAAGCTCTAACCCTTCCGTTTGGCGTGCTTTCTCTTCTGCTATAAGGTCGAAAATAAGTTGATCTTTCATTGTATTTTTTAATTTATTTAATGAATAATTAATACGAAAGCACAAATGTAGTAAAATCATTTTTTAAATAAAGACTAAAACTGTATCTTTGACACAGTAAATAAAAAAAAATCTAAAATAATTATAATGACAATTACTGCTAATAACCCCAATAATAAAACATGGCTTGAAGTGCCTCAAAATTCTGATTTTCCTATTCAAAATATCCCTTTTGGTGTTTTTCAAACTCAAGATGGCGTTATACGCATTGGAACACGCATAGGAAATACTGCTATTGACTTAGGTGCATTGCAACAATTGAATTATTTTGAAGACATTGACCTTGCAGCCGATACTTTTTTGGGTGATTCTTTAAATGAATTTATAGCACATCCAAAAGCAGTTTGGACAGCTGTTCGTAATCGTATTGCATTTATTTTTGATGCACTCAATGAAACCTTAAAAAATAACACATCACATCGTGAAGAAGTTCTTTTTGATGTAGCTAAAACAACATCATTATTGCCTGTACAAATAGGTGATTATACCGATTTCTTTTCAAGCAAAGAACACGCTACAAATACAGGAACGATGTTCCGTGACCCTGAAAACGCATTATTACCAAACTGGCTACACATACCTGTTGGCTATCATGGACGTTCATCATCTATAGTTGTTTCTGGTACTGAAATCTATCGTCCTAAAGGACAAACCATAGCTGCTGATGCTAAACAACCTACTTTTGGTGCATCACGTTTGGTAGATTTTGAATTGGAAATGGCTTTTATCACTACCAATGCCAATGAACTTGGTGAGACTGTTTCTGTTGCCGATGCTGAAAATCATATTTTTGGAATGGTTTTATTTAATGATTGGTCTGCTCGCGATATTCAAAAATGGGAATATGTACCTTTAGGTCCATTTTTAGGTAAAAACTTTGCATCCACTATTTCGCCTTGGATTGTCATGCTTGACGCATTAGAACCATATCGTGTAACAAGCCCTAAACAAGAACCAAAACCTTTAGAATACCTACAACAAACAGGTGAAAAAGCCTTTGATATAAAACTTTCCGTTGGTATAACTCCAGAAAACGGAAAAGAAACCATCTTGTCTAACTCCAATTTTAAGTATATGTATTGGACAATGGCACAGCAACTAGCACATCACACCATAAATGGTTGTAATGCACGTGCTGGTGATATGATGGGTTCTGGTACAATCTCTGGTCCTACGCCAGATAGTTACGGCTCTATGTTAGAACTCGCTTGGCGTGGCACAAAACCTGTAAACTTAAACGATGGTAGTCAACGAAAATTCATCAATGACAATGATACCGTTACAATGTATGCTTATTGCGAAAAAAATGGCGTACGTATTGGATTTGGATCTTGTGAAGGAAAATTACTTCCTACTAAATAATAATTAATTAAATAACTGAACATGAAAAAAGTATTTATATTCTTTATCGCTATAAGCATTTGGTCTTGTGGCACAAGTAAAAAGGCAGAAAACAATCTTAATATCGGTGATTATGATACGGCTATACAGCTCTCTACAGAAGCACTTGCTAAAGGTAAAACAAAGAAAGCCAATCAAAAGCATATTCCTATTTTGGAACAAGCTTTTGCTAAAGCCAACGCTAGAGATTTAGAAAAAATTAAAGCTTTAAAAAAGAATAACAATAGTGATAGTTGGAAACAAGTATTTGATTTGTACGTGAGTTTAAACAACAGAAAAGCAAAAATAGAACCACTTTTACCGCTCTATATTTCAGAACAAAATCGTAATGCTAAATTTGACATAAAAGATTATACCGATGAGATAATAAGTACTAAAAATACACTTTCAGAAAAACTGTATCAAGAAGGTAAAACATTATTATATACAGGAAATACGCTTGACGCAAGGAAAGCATATGAAAAGTTTAATTATTTAGACCTTATCAATTCAGGATATAAAGATGTACGTAGTTTAATAACGCAAGCAAAATCACGTGGAACTACTTATATTTATGCTACAGTAGGAAATAAAACAGGTAAGCAAATACCAAAACAATTAGAAGATGATATCTTAAATTTTGACGCTTTTGGTTTGGAAAACAACTGGCTTGTTTTTCATACTAAAAAAGATTACAGTAAACAATATTCAAAAACGGTAGTAATAGAACTTAATCAAGTAGAAATAAGTCCTGACCAAGAGAATTCGCAATTAATAAACCAAGAAAAACGTATAAAAGACGGTTGGGAATACATTCTAGACCAAAAAGGAAACGTAATGAAAGACAGCCTTGGTAACGATTTAAAACGAGACAAAATAATAACTGTTCGTGCTGAAATAAAACTTTTTCAACAGTTAAAAACTGCCAAAATAATGGGTAAAGTAAACTATAAAAACTACAACTCCAATACTAGTATTGGCGCTTATCCAGTCAATGCTGAAGCTAAATTTGAAAATACCTTTGGTAAATTTCGTGGAGATAAACGCGCTATCGAACAAAAATATTACAAAGTATTGCAAAATAAACCCGCAGAAAAATTTCCAACAGACCAAGAAATAATAATGTACACTAGCAAAGGTTTGCAAAATAAAATCAAAACTGTACTTAACCAGCACCCATTGGAATAGATTATTGTTTTTATTCAGCGTTTTCTTTAATCAGCATCTCTTTAGCCAAAATACTAAAGTTTTTCCGATACAATAACAAAAAAGAAAATTAAAAAAAGAGTATCATTGATTCTTTATAAAACTAATGCTATTCTAATTTTATGACTATTAGTAATAATCGAAGTATTTACTAAATATGGTATTAATTTAATACAGCTATAAAAAGGAATTTAATAAGTTACACTTTTTCTTTATCATAAAAGTAAACTCATTGAAATGAATTGATTATAATTTAATAGATGCTATCTTATCTAGATATTTAATTAATCAAAAGGGAAATAAATAAAACTTACTCTAACATTCTAGAAACTAAGGAAAAATATGGTAAACAAAAAAAGCAACTCTGTGAGTTGCTTTTTTGTATATAATTAAAAAGATTTTTATTATTTATTCATCGACAGTTCTCCTGTACGTGTATAATATGCTATCTTAAGTGCATTTTCCTTACGGAGTTCATCTTTCACATCACTAATAATACCCATTGTAGCATCCATATCAGCTTTAAAACCAAAGGTTACTTTAGGTTTATCAACATCAGATTTTGACACAAGTGATTCTCTTACAAAACCTCGTACTTCATCTACAGAACCAAAAACATCATTCAATTGAATTTTTGGATTTGTTCCATATTTTTTATCTGTAGGAGCTCCAATCATTAAGTATTCATAGAGATTTTTGTCTTTAATCTTCGTTGCTTGATCAGAGAATGCCAATTCATTCTTTACCAAAGCAGATGAATCACGCATTACCGTTGTAGTCATAAAGAAGAATAACAACATAAAAACGATATCTGGCAGTGACGCTGTAGATATTGCAGGCAATTCGCCTCCTTTTTTCTTTTTAAACTTTCCCATGTTATTATTTATTTACAGATTCTGATATTTTCTTAGGCCAAAGTGCTTTTATTGCTTTTATCTTTTTTTTCAATGCAGCTTTCTTAGGTCCTGGAGAAGCATCTTTATATTCTTCTTCCAATGTAGCCCAATCTAGGTCATATTTTTCTAATGAACTACGGTTTCTAAGGAAATTGTATGCGGCTATCAATTCATTTTGAATAGACATATACATTTTATTAGACGTACCTCTATCATTCTTTAGTGACATTACAGCTTTTACTGCTGGATTATCAGATGATTTTGGATCTTTCTTACCTTTACAATAAGAACACGAATTTTCTCCTGTACCACCACCATTGTCTAAAAAGTTAATAGCTGCTTGGCGTAAATCTTTGATATTCATACGCTCATTTTCTACAAGCAATACATCATCTTTACTCACCAATATTTTAAAGATATTTTTTTCTTTAATTATAATATCTACATTAGCATTATCTGGTAACCAAGGTGGTAATTTTGCAGTCAGTATTCTATCTTGATTCATTGTAGTTGTTACTAAAAAGAATATCAATAATAGAAAGGCAATATCTGCCATTGACCCTGCGTTAATTTCTGGAATTTTTCTTCTGCCCATAACTTATTATTTAGATACTAATCCTTTAACACCCGAATACACGATTGCTACTAATGTTCCTGTTATAAGGAAATAAAAGGCATAAAGTCCAGTACCTACCCATTTTGAGGCACTTTCTGTTACATCTATATCTCCTACTTTTTGCATAGTACCATTGGCTAACACGTAAGATAGTACAAAGACTACTGCAAAACCGATAATATATTTCAAAAGGTATTTCATTTTTTCTTTATCTGAGAAAATATTTTTAATTGATAACACAAGCGTTATTACAACTGCGGCTACCAATACAGCATAAGTCATATACATCATTAAATCTATGTATGTTCCGCCTTCTCCTTCTCCTGCTCGAACAAGTAGTACCCATAATACAAAGGCTATTCCTCCATATATCAGAGCTCCTCCTGTTAACATTTTACTTAAATTTTTCATTTTATATCTATTTTATTAGTTAATTATAATTCAATGGTTGTTAAAAACAAACTTGAATTATTTTTTATATTTTACTAATAAATCTACTAATTTGATAGACGCATCTTCCATATCAGTAACAATTGCATCAACTTTTGCAATAATATAATTATAAAATATTTGAAGGATAATAGCTACTACAAGACCAAATACAGTTGTTAACAAGGCTATTTTAATACCTCCTGCTACAATAGATGGTTGCATATCTCCCATTTGTTGAATTTTATCAAAGGCATCAATCATACCGATTACCGTACCCATAAACCCAAGCATTGGTGCAAGTGCAATAAATAATGATAACCAAGAGATATTTTTCTCTAAAGAAGCCATTTGAACACCTCCATAAGAAACTACTGCCTTTTCTGCTTGATCTACTCCTTCATCCATACGGTCTAAACCTTGGTAAAAGATAGATGCAACTGGCCCTGCTGTATTTCTACATACTTCTTTTGCAGCATCAACACCTCCAGAAGCTAAAGCATCTTCTATTTTTCCGATTAATTTGTTTGTATTAGTAGTTGCTGAGTTTAAATAGATAATACGTTCTATTGCTACTGCCAATCCTAAGATCAAACACAATAATACAATACCCATAAATCCTGCTCCTCCTTCTACGAAACGTGTTTTTAATTCTTGGTGAAAACCACCTTCATCAGTTGCAGCTGCATCTGCAGCATCATCTTGTACTGCTACTGCAGTTGCTTGACTTGAAGCAGTTGCTGCGTTTACAGTGTTTACAGATCCAAAAGCAATCATCGCTGTAATTGCTAAAATAGAAAATAATTTTTTCATCTTTTTAATTCTTTTAAATTAATTTTTAATTATACATTCAATATTAATATTAGTAAAAACAGAGCGGAGAAGAAGGGATTCGAACCCCCGATACGTTTCCGTAAACACGCTTTCCAGGCGTGCGCCATAAACCACTCGGCCACTTCTCCTACTAACTATCTTTAGCTAATAGACTGCCAAATAACGAAAAATTATTGATTATTAAAAATATTATTAACTTTTTTTATCTACTTTTTTCAACAATTTGGTACTTTTATTAAAAAAACTACTGAAAATTAAACATTTATGAAAAAACAAAAAAAAGTACTATTTCCATTTCTAAGATTAAAAAGAAGCTGTTTTTCTCAAAAAATAAATACTATTTACACAATTCACCTCGTAATGATTTTTCAAATAATATTTTTAATTTTGATTTTGGAGCATCAATAGTAAGGATATATTTCAATTTTGCAATCGCTGCTTCTGTAGTGATGTCATGTCCTGAGAAAATACCCATCTTTTTGAGTTCTAAACTCGTTTCATAATGCCCCATTATAACACTTCCACCAATACATTGCGTCACATCTACAATAAGAATACCTTTTTTAAGCGCTTTTTTAAGCGCTTTAATAAACCAAGCGCTTGTTGGCGCATTTCCCGCTCCATAGGTCTCTAAAACCACACCTTTCAAACCTTTTATATTTAGCATAGCTTCTACAACAGCTGGTGTTATACCTGGAAATAGTTTTAAAATAACAACATCATCGACTAATTTTTTTCGGACGATTAGTTTTTTTGATTTTGGCATTTTTTGAATAGCCGATTTATTAAATTTAAGATGAACGCCACTTGTAGCTAAGGCTGGATAATTAGGAGAAGTAAAAGCTTCAAAATGTTCGGCATTTACTTTTGTGGTTCGATTAGCACGATATAATTTATACTCAAAATACAATGAAACTTCTGGCACAACACTATTCCCTTTTTTATCTAATGAAGCAGCAACTTGAATGGCTGTAATCAGATTTTCTTTTGCATCAGTACGCAAATCACCTATAGGCAATTGCGAACCTGTAAACACAATAGCTTTTGACAAATGTTCAAACATAAAGCTCAATGCCGAAGCAGTATAAGCCATCGTGTCAGAACCTGATAGCACAACAAATCCATCGGCAGATTCATAGTGGGTTTCTATAATAGTAGCAATTTTAGCAATGTATAGACTATTCATATCTGAAGAATCTATCGGTTCTTCAAACGATATAGTTTTAATATTACACGCTATTTGATTGAGTTCAGGAATATTCTTACGGAGATTATCAAAATCAAATGCCTTGAGCGAATTTGATTTATAATCTTTGACCATACCAATGGTTCCTCCTGTATAAATCAATAAAATATTGGGTTTATGCATTGCTGTACTATATATTATAAAGCCTAAACTGAAACAGTTTAGGCTTTATTTATTTAATTTTATTTAACTTTTACAAGTTCTGTTTCAAAAATAAGTGTCGCATTTGGTGGTATCACACCTCCTGCTCCCTGCGCTCCATAGCCTAAATGTGGTGGAATAATCAATACCGCTTTATCGCCTTCTTTTAGCAAAGCAATACCTTCATCCCAACCAGAGATAACTTGCCCTACACCTAATACAAATTCAATAGGTTCATTTCTATTGTAAGACGAATCAAATACTTGTCCACTGGTAAGTTTTCCCGTATAATGTACGGCTACTTTTTTTCCTTTCTTAGCCGGTTTTCCTGTTCCTGTTTCTACTATTTTATAATACAAACCACTTGCTGTTTGTTCAAAACCTTCTGTTAATGCTTTTAAAGCTTCTTTGGCTGCTTCGCGTTGTTGTTTTTCGCGTGCTTCTTTTTCTGCATTAAATTTTTCAAATACTTGTACTGCATCAAACTTTGCTGCTGCATCTCCTTGGCGAATTATTTCTACGGACTCAATTTTATCACCTTGTGCAATACTATCTACTACATCTTGTCCTTCAACGACTTTACCAAATACAGTATGCTTTCCATCTAACCAAGGCGTAGCATTATGTGTAATAAAAAACTGACTTCCATTGGATGCAGGTCCTGAATTTGCCATAGACAATATCCCTGCTGTATCGTGTTTTAAATCCGAATGAAATTCATCATCAAATTTATAACCTGGATCACCTGCTCCCGTTCCTTGTGGATCTCCACCTTGAATCATAAAATCTGGAATAACACGATGAAATGTTAATCCATTATAAAATGGTTCACCGAGTTCCTTTGCTGTGTTTTTTATTTTCCCTTCAGACAAACCTACAAAGTTAGCTACTGTTCCAGGTGTTTTTTCATCTTCTAATTTGATTAATATAGTGCCTTTGTTTGTATTAAACTTAGCATAAATTCCATTATCCATTTCTATTGTTTTAAATTTTTAGCAAAAATACATTATTTTTTATTTGCGCTTTCATAAAATTACTTTAAAATTCTATAATTTAGAAAATATATTTTGCTTATTTTGCAGTTAAATCATTAAACCTAGTACAATGCAACAAATACTGATAACGCCAACCTATTTTCCGAGTATCGCACATTTTGTAGCTATTGTTAAAGCAGAAGAAGTCTGGATTGAAACCCAAGAGCACTATCAAAAGCAAAGCTACCGTAATAGCTGCTATATCAATACAGACAAAGGTAGAGAAGCGCTGACTATTCCTATTGTTTATTCGCAAAAAAACGGACACATACGCAGTGAGATGATACCTCTTGTAACAGCTAGTAACTGGCAAAAGCAGCATTTAAGAGCTTTGGAAACTGCTTATAATAGTTCGCCTTTTTTTGAATTTTATATTGATGATTTAATGCCTATTTTTACAACTAAATTTACACAGTTACAAGCGCTAAATATCGCTATTCTAAAACTTTTGTTTTCAATACTAGAAATAGATAAAAAGATAATAGCTACTACGCAATATGATCAGTATCCTAAAGCCTTAGATTTACGCTATTTAGCCAATAGAAGAAAAGAAAAAACCTATGCATTTGATAAATATATACAGGTTTTTGGCGCTTTTGAAAGCAATTTAAGTATTTTGGATCTACTTTTTATGGAAGGACCTAATGCCATTTTATATCTGAAACAACAAAACTTATTTTAGTAAAAAATACAGAATTTAAAAACTAATAGTATAAGTCAAATTGATATTTTTAGTATCTTTATCAAAAATTACTATACTATGACTATTTCACAATTAAAATATATACTTGCAGTAGCAAAATATCAAAATTTTACTAGAGCAGCCGCGAGTTGTTTTGTAACACAACCAACACTTAGTATGCAAATACAAAAATTGGAAGAAGAACTTGCTATTAAGATTTTTGATCGTTCAAAAAAACCATTAAAAGTAACTAAAATTGGTGAAAAAATAATTGAACAAGCCAAAAGTATTGTTGATGAGAGCAATAGAATGCAAGATATCATTGAACAAGAAAAAGGTTTTGTTGGCGGGCGTTTTGTTGTCGGTATTATCCCTACGATAATGCCTACATTATTACCCATGTTTTTAAAAACTTTTTTGAAACGTTATCCAAAAGTTAAATTGGAAGTATTGGAGCTTACGACACAAGATATCATCCAAAAACTAAAAGATGGACATATTGATGCTGCCATAGCTGCTACACCTTTGGAGGTAGATCATATTATTGAAAAACCGCTCTATTATGAACCGTTTGTTGGGTTTGTACCCGAAAATCATCGCTTGTTCCCTGTCAAATCTTTAAAACCTGAAGATTTGAATCTTGATGATATTTTACTTCTTGAAGATGGCCATTGTTTTAGTGACAATATTATTAATCTTTGTAGTGCTTTTCGGAATAATGAGAACAATAAAGTTACTGTTCAAGCAGGTAATTTTCAAACTTTAATTGCCTTATCTAAAGATGATTTTGGGATGACACTCCTGCCCTATTTAAACACTTTGGAAATGGCTGAATCTGATACAAAATATTTACGCTATTTTGAGAAACCAGAACCTGCAAGACAAGTGAGTTTAATCTATAGTAAATCACAACTCAAAATACAGCTTATCCAAGCATTGCAAGAAACCATAACTGCTGTAATACGTGGTGCTATTTCATTTTATGATGTCAAATTGATAAGTGCTTTGAAAAAGAGATAAGTGCTGAATGATGCGTTATAAATGATTACTCCCAATTCAAATAAAAAGTCGATGCTTGTATTGAATCATTTATTCGTAAGTCACTACAGTCTTTATCTGAATTTCTCCATTGACTACCTAATATTTTTCCATCAAACTGAAATACCATTCGCAATGAATCAAAACTTAAATTAACCGTTCTATCGGGTAATATATCACAATTTGTTTTTAGCTTACTTTTCAAAATATCAATATAATACGATTTTGCATTCAAGCCTTGTTTTGTTGTGTATTTCTCATTATAAACAGTAATTTTTCTAAAAAAAGATGAGGAATCACCTTGTGTTTTTGCAATGGCTACAAAATTCAATATTCCTGTTTTTGTATAGCAGTAATAGCTATCATCGGGCGCTTCAACAAAATCACCTTCTTCCAATCGCACTACTATAGAATCATTAGGAAAAAGCTGATTTAACTGCCAAACGGCAGTACTATCTTTCAAAACACCCATTTGATGCTTTGTAAGCAAGTTTTTTGGATCTTTTTGGCTTGTATTACACGAATAAATCAGAAAAAAAAGTATTAAAATACTATAAAAGCGACTCATATTGCTTATAAAACTTTCTTCAAGATACCGAATACACTTCGTATAAAGGTAGCACTTGTTACTACTTTCAAAATAGGATTCATACGTGTACTCTTTCTACGAGTTGACCTTCTTCTAGAGCTTGTCTTTTTTTCTTTCTCTTGCTCCTGCTTTTTTTGAATTTCTTTTCCTTTTTTGATCAAAATTTCATAAGCACTTTCACGATCTATTTCTTCATTATATTTAGCAATAATTTCAGATTTAGCAATCGTTTCCTTCAATTCTTTTGGCGTGAGCACATCCATTCTACTCATTGGCGCGCGTAGCATTGTAGCTGCCAATGGCGTCGGAATACCTTTTTCATTTAATCCAGTTACTAGCGCCTCACCTATTCCTAATGCTGTTACTATTGCTTTGGTTTCATAAAACTCCGAGTCTGGATAGTTTTCTGCTGCCAATTTAATCGCTTTACGGTCTTTTGCTGTAAATGCACGTAAAGCATGTTGTACTTTTAGTCCTAATTGTGCCAAAATAGCCTCTGGCACATCTTTTGGGTTTTGTGTAACAAAGTACAAGCCAATACCTTTAGAACGTATCAGTTTAACTATGCTTTCTAGCTGACTCATCAGCGCTTTTGACGCTTCATTAAATATTAAATGCGCTTCATCTATAAAAATGATTAATTCTGGTCTTCCGCTATCACCTTGTTCAGGAAATGTATCATATATTTCTGCTAACAGCTGTAGCATAAATGTAGAGAAAAGCTTTGGTCTGTCTTGAATATCGGTAAGACGCAAAATGGAAATGATACCATGACCATCATCTGCTACGCGTGTTAAATCATTAACATCAAAAGAACGTTCTCCAAAAAACTTATCACCACCTTGTTGTTCCAACTCTACTATTTTACGTAAAATTGCCCCTGTACTTGCCGTTGATATACGCCCGTATTCTTCTTCTATTTCATCTTTTCCTTCGCGCGTAGCAAATTGTAGTATTTTTTTGAGGTCTTTTAAATCTAAAAGTAAAAGTCCGTTATCATCTGCATATTTAAATAAAATAGCAATAATACCACTTTGCGTATCGGTCAAATCTAATATTCTGGAAAGTAAAACAGGTCCAAATTCTGAAACCGTAGCACGCAAACGCACACCATCTTGCTCAGACAGTGTTAATATTTCTACAGGGAAACCACTAGCGTTAAATGGAATGCCTATTTTTTCGTGACGTTCATCTATTTTGGGATGTCCTGGACTCGGCATTGCCAAACCACTCAAATCTCCTTTCATATCCATCAAAAGGACAGGAATACCTTTGTCAGAAAGATTTTCTGCAAGTACTTGCAACGTTTTTGTCTTTCCAGTACCAGTAGCACCAGCTATTAAACCGTGTCTATTTAGCGTCTTTAAAGGAATAGTAACCTTAGCATCTGCCACAGGTTCGCCGTCTAAAATACCAGCTCCAAGTGTTAAAACTTCGCCTTTTGCTTTATAGCCTTCTTGTATGGTCTGTATGAATGATTCTTTTCGTGTCATCTGTTTTATTTTTGGTAAAAATAATAAAAAGAATTGGAATTGATAAAACTACGCGAATAAATTAATTCCATTAGTATAAAGACTAAAGACTTCTCTCTAAAGACAAATATTAAAGTTTAAAAATTTCGTAGGAGTCACTAATATTTTTCACAATATTTGTAGTACGTTCTTCATGCGTATCTGTAATGAATAATTGACCAAAATCTCCTTCAAAAACGAGTTTAATTAAATGTGCTATCCGCTTTTCATCCAGTTTATCAAAAATATCATCTAATAATAAAATTGGTGTGCGCTTGGTGTATTTCTTAATATAATCAAACTGCGCCAATTTCATAGCAATCAAAAATGATTTTTGCTGTCCTTGAGAACCAAATTTTTTAATAGAATGATTGCCTATTTTTAGCACTAAATCATCTTTATGAATACCAACAGAGGTATATTGTAAAACTCTATCTTTAAGAATATTATCACTAAACAACTCAAGTAATAGTTTATCATTTAATTGACTCTTATAAGCTATAGAAACTTGTTCATTATCAGCAGAAATCACCTGATAACGTGCCTGAAATACCGTTTGAAATTCTTTTAAAAAAAGATTTCGTTTTTCAAATATTGCTGTACCATAATTAGCCAATTGCGCATTATAAACTTGTATTGAATTGTCATCAAAAGTATGATTTGCCGCAAAATATTTAAGCAGCGCATTTCGTTGCGATAAGACTTTATTATAAGCCATTAAATCATTTAAATACTGTTTATCGTATTGCGATATTATAATATCAATAAACTTACGTCGCGTATCACTACCTGAAACTATCAAATCAGTATCTGCAGGAGAAATAATAACCAAAGGCAGTTGACCTATATGATCAGACAATCGGTCATACTCCTTTCCGTTGCGTTTTATTACTTTTTTATGATTGCGTTTTAGGCTACAAACCACTTGTTCTAATTCATTATTGATGTTATATTGCCCATTAATGACAAAAAAATCAGTATCGTGTTTTATATTTTGACTTGCTATTGGGTTAAAATAACTTTTGGTAAAAGATAGATAATAAATTGCATCCAAAATATTGGTTTTTCCTACGCCATTACTACCAACAAAGCAATTCACCTTTGCCGAAAAACAAAATTTTTTTTCGGTAAAATTTTTATAATTTATAAGTTCTAAATCGGTTAATTGCATTATTAAAAATAAATATTGCGCAAATTATTGAAATTTACTTGAAATAGCGATGCTTTTTAAAAGAAAAATTTTATTTTTGCATTCGATTAAATATAAATAGATACTATGGCATCATATAAGAAAAGAGGATACAAACCTAAGAAAGAGAAAATTCAAAACGAAGAGTTATTGAATGATGTGGCTTACGATGGAGAAAGTACAACCGAAGAAATATTTGAAACATTAGATGAAACTGCATCAAAAACAGAAGAATTTGTTCAAAATAATTGGAAAGCACTTTTAGGCTTATTAGCAGCTATTTTAGTTGGTTTTGCTGTTTATTATTTGATAGATTCTAAATCAGCTGGCGAAAATGATGAAGCTGCTAATGACATTACCTTTGCTTTTGATAAATTTGACGCAGCCGTTAAAGCTACAGGAAAAGAGAAAGATTCATTATTTAAAGTAGCATTAAATGGAGATGGTAACAGACTTGGTTTTATTGATGTTATATCAGATTATAGCGGCACAAAAACTGCTAATCTTGCACAATTAGCTGCTGGTGAAGCATACTTTAATATTGGCGATTACAAAAATGCTATTGCATATTTAGACAAATTCTCTAGTGATGATATGATTCTTAGTGCACAAGCTAAAGGATTAATCGGTGATTGTTTTGTTGAATTTGAAAAATATGACGATGCCTTAGCGTATTATGCAAAAGCTATTCAAGCTTCAAAAAACAATTTTACAACACCAAAATATCTTTTGAAAGCAGGGATTTTAGCACTTGAAAATGGCAAAAAATCTGTTGCTAAAAAATATTTCACAGAATTGAAAAATAATTATACTTCAAGTAAAGAAGCTAAAGATATAGACTTATTGATAGCTAACGCTTCATAAGTTTAACACAAAACATATATTTAAAAACACTGATATTTTATCAGTGTTTTTTTTTTGTTCTCAAGTATTTTAGAAACTATTTTCAAGTAAATACCTTCCTTCTTTATAGGCATAAAAAAAGCTTCAAATATAAAATTTAAAGCTTTATTAAGTGGGCAATAAGGGATTCGAACCCCTGACCCCCTCGGTGTAAACGAGGTGCTCTGAACCAACTGAGCTAATTGCCCTTAATTTCTTAAGGTTTTGTTTGTGGGCAATAAGGGATTCGAACCCCTGACCCCCTCGGTGTAAACGAGGTGCTCTGAACCAACTGAGCTAATTGCCCTTAAATTTTTTTAAGGTTGCTTTAGCAATACTTCTCTAAAGCGGATGCAAATATAATTTATTTTTAATCATTAATCAAAAGAAAATGACACTTTTTTTTAGCTTATTTGATAAGTAAAAGATTATCAAAGTTTTCTACGTTTACGTTCGCTTTTTAGCAAGGCTAATTCCCTACTTGTTTGCCCTGAAACCGAAGTATTTTCTTCAGCTCTACGTATTAAATAAGGCATTACGTCGCGCACAGGACCAAAAGGGAGGTATTTGGCAACATTATAGCCATTTGTAGCCAGATTATAACTAATATGATCACTCATGCCGTAAAGTTGACCAAACCACAAACGAAAATCTTTTTTTTCAATTTTATGTTCTTTGGCAAGTTGCATTAATAATGCAGCACTCTCTTCATTATGTGTTCCTGCAAATACTGCCATTCCTTTATTTGACAGCATAAAGCGTAAAGCAGCATCAAAATTTTGGTCTGTAGCAGATTTATCTTTACAAATTGGGCTGGTATAGCCTCTTTCTGTAGCACGTTCGCGTTCTTTTTCCATATAAGCACCACGCACAAGTTTCATTCCGATATGATATCCTTTTTCTTGAGCACGCTTATACAATGCTTTTAAGTAATCTAATCTATCCCAACGATACATTTGAAGCGTGTTAAACACAATAGCTTTATTGGTATTGTATTTTTCCATCAACGTTTCTACCAAATCATCTACTGCATCTTGCATCCAGCTTTCTTCGGCATCAATCAATACAGGAATATCATTATCAAATGATAATTTGCAAATACGCTCATAGCGCTTCACAACCTTCTCCCACTCTACTTGTTCATCAGCCGTTAATACTTCTTTATTTGAAACCTTTTCATAAAGGGCTAAACGACCAAAACCTGTTGGCTTAAAAACAGTAAACGGAATTGCTTTTTTTTCTTTAGCAAACTGAATCAGCTTCTCTCCCATTGCCAGCGCTTTGTCAAATTGTGCCTCATCTTCTTTGCCTTCTACAGAATAGTCTAAAACGGCATGAACATTTTTAGTATACATTTTGTCAATCACAGGCAATGCATCTTCTGCTGTAGTTCCACCACAGAAATGGTCGAAAACAGAAGCTCTAATGAGTGATTCTACAGGAAGGTGTGCTTTTAATGCAAAATTAGTAACCGCAGTACCAATACGAACCATTGGTTCACGTTGAATCATTTTGAATAAAAAATAAGCGCGTTCTAATTCGGAATCAGATTTTAATGCAAAAGCTATTGCTGTATCTTGGAATAATGCTGTCATTTGATACTTATTTAATGTGGTTACAAAGATACTTATAAAAGTAATTTTATTCTAATATTTTGTGTTATTTTGCAACAATTAAATATCATAAGCCGTGGAGACTATTCAAGCAAAAGACTATCAAATTGTATTTCAAGAAAATGGGTATCAATTATTAAATAATTTAATCAATACCAATAATTACACAAGTCTATTCTTATTAACAGATACGAATACAAATACATATTGCAGTGCTCATTTTTTAAGTAAAATCGAAAGCTCAAAACCGATAGAAATAATTGAAATAATTGCAGGAGAAGAACATAAAAATATCGAAACATGCGTTTCGCTTTGGGAAACTTTTGTGACTTTGGGAGCTGATAGAAAATCATTATTAATTAATCTTGGTGGTGGTGTTCTTACTGATATTGGTGGTTTTGTAGCAACAACCTTTATGCGCGGTTTTGATTTTGTTCATATTCCTACAAGCTTACTTGCTATGGTAGACGCTTCCGTTGGCGGAAAAAATGGTGTAGATTTAGGTGGTTTGAAAAATCAAATAGGAACTTTTAATACACCAAAGCTTGTGCTCATTGACACGGAGTTTCTAAACACACTTCCCGCTCAGGAAATGCGTAATGGTTTAGCAGAGATGATAAAACATGGTTTAATAGCAGATGCTACTTATTTCAAACAATTAAGCAACTTATCGCATTTTGTTTATGAGGATCTTCCGGTGTTAATTCACCGTTCTATTGTTATCAAAAATGATGTTGTAAACAACGACCCGCACGAAAAAGGCTTCCGAAAAATATTAAATTTTGGTCACACATTAGGACATACTATAGAAACTTATTTTTATAATTCACCTGAGCCTTTATCACACGGTGAATCTGTTATAATAGGAAGTATTCTTGCTTTATATCTAAGTACCAAAGCTACAACGTTTGATTTGGATACAGCCAAAACTATAAAAGAACAATTATTAAAAACATATCGTAAAATCACATTTTCAGAAGAAGCTATTGAAGCTACAATTACTTTATTAAAACACGATAAAAAATCAAAGAATGGCATTGCCAATTTTGTACTACTTGATGCTATAGGAAAAGCTTCTATAGATCATCATTTTGAACATGAATCATTAATAGAAGCTTTTGAATTTTATGCTAGTTAAAAAATTTAATTAATTTTATTTTCTAACTAATAGTATTATCCTAAATATGTTTTTAATATTTTACTTCGTGAAGTATGTTTTAATCTGCGTACTGCTTTTTCTTTTATTTGACGTACACGCTCACGTGTTAGGTCAAAGGTCTCTCCTATTTCTTCAAGCGTCATAGGATTGTTATCTCCCAAACCAAAATACAAACGTACAACATCTGCTTCTCTTGGTGTCAATGTATCTAATGCTCTATATATTTCTACGCGCAATGATTCGTGAAGCAATGCTTTATCAGGGTTGGGTGATTCACCAGATCGCAATACATCATAAAGATTGGAATCTTCTCCTTCTACAAGTGGTGCATCCATAGAAACATGACGTCCTGCATTTTTCAAAGATTCTTTAACGTCATTTTCAGACATGTCAAGTTCTTTTGCTATTTCTGCAGCAGAAGGTGGTCTTTCAAAACGTTGCTCTAAAATAGCAAACATTTTATTGATTTTATTGATTGAACCAATTTTATTTAATGGTAAACGCACAATACGTGATTGTTCTGCAAGTGCTTGCAGTATAGATTGTCTAATCCACCATACAGCATAAGATATAAATTTGAAACCACGAGTTTCATCAAAACGTTGTGCTGCTTTTATAAGTCCTAAATTTCCTTCGTTGATTAAATCTGGTAGTGTCAACCCTTGATTTTGATATTGCTTTGATACAGAAACTACAAAACGTAAGTTTGCTTTGGTCAATTTTTCTAAAGCACGTTGATCTCCTGCTTTAATACGCTGTGCCAATTCCACTTCTTCTTCTGCAGTAATTAAATCTACTTTTCCAATTTCTTGCAAATATTTGTCTAATGATGCGGTTTCTCTATTGGTAACTTGTTTCGTTATTTTTAACTGTCTCATTGCTTATTTAATTTATTTATACTGTTATCTCATTACCTAATACGTAATAAAAATAAAAATGTTTCATTTTTGGAAAAATATATGTACTTTTGTTCAATAAATTGTTAAAACAAAGTGTATTAAATAAATAATACGATAATAATTTAATTTTCATAATAACAAAACCTAAAAAAATATGAAAACTGAAAATAAATATAAAAATGAAATTTGGAAAGAATATACTGAAGATATATTCCGAGACAAAGATGTTTTTTTAATATCCAGTTATGGTCGTGTCATACGTAAAAAAGATTATGACATGGTAGTAAATGAGCAAGAAGGCTATCAAGTAAAAATTAAAAAATCAATTTTAAATGGCTACCCTATTTTTTCTGCTAAGACTAAAGAAGGTAAACATGTTTCGCGTTATGTACATAAAGTAATGGGACAACTCTATTTAAAAAAGAAAAAAAGCGACACCTACGTTACGCATAAAGATTATAACAAAACAAACAATAGCATTGACAACTTAATGTGGGTTGACCGTGAAGGTTTAAACTTACATAATCAGAAAAACCCTAACTACAAGGCTGCTTTTTCAAGAAAAAAAGTTAGAAACTCCAAATTAAATGTTAATCGTGTTCTTAAACTTCGTGAAATTGTTGATGATCCAAACAGAACAATGACATATCGCGAAATTGCACGAAAATTCAGAATCACTGAAATGCAAGTTTGGCGTATTAAACATCGTAAAAATTGGAAATTTTTAGATGATGAGAAATAATTAATATCTAAATTATAAAAAAAGTCCAAAATAATATTTTGGACTTTTTTGTTGTTATTATATATTTAGACAACTAGTCTATTCTTGTTATTTTTGCTCCTATCGCACGTAAACGTGCATCAATATATTGATAACCTCTATCAATCTGCTCTATATTATGAATAGTACTTGTCCCTTTTGCAGATAATGCGGCAATAAGCAAAGACATTCCTGCTCGTATGTCTGGAGAAACCATTGTTGTAGCACGGAGACTAAACTCTTGGTTCATACCAATAACATTAGCTCGATGCGGGTCACATAAGATTATTTTAGCGCCCATATCTATTAATTTATCTACAAAGAACAAACGGCTTTCAAACATTTTTTGATGTATCAACACACTTCCTTTCGCCTGTATGGCGGTAACGAGTAAAACACTAATCAAATCTGGTGTTAATCCTGGCCAAGGAGCATCTGAGATGGTAATCAATGAACCATCCATATCATTTGTTATAATATAATTCTCATGTTTTGGAATGTATATGTCGTCACCACGTTTTTCTACTGTTATTCCTAACTTTCTAAAAGTCTGAGGAATTACACCCAAGTCTTTCCAACTTACATTTTTTATAGTGATTTCTGATTTTGTAATAGCTGCTAGTCCTATCCAACTTCCTATTTCAATCATATCAGGTAAAATACGGTGTTCGCATCCACTTAAATTTGCTACACCTTCTATTGTCAAAAAATTAGATGCAATACCAGAGATTTTAGCTCCCATACTATTCAACATTTTTGATAATTGTTGAATATAGGGTTCACAAGCTGCATTATATATTGTTGTCGTTCCTTTTGCGAGTACAGCTGCCAAAATAATATTGGCTGTTCCTGTCACAGAAGCTTCTTCAAGTAACATAGCTGTTCCTTTTAACTCAGTTGCTTCCACACCATAAAAAAGTTCTTTTTCATTATAACGAAAAGTCGCTCCAAGATTCATAAAACCTTGAAAATGAACATCAAGACGTCTTCTCCCTATCTTATCACCTCCAGGTTTTGGTATGTATCCTTTACCAAAACGAGCCAATAATGGACCTACAATCATAATGGAGCCTCGCAAAGCACTTCCATCTTTTTTAAATTGCGGGGTTTCTAAATACGATAAATCTAAATCATCTGCTTGAAAAGAGTATGTGTCATCATTAATTTGTTTGACTTTAACACCTAATTTACCCAGTATTTCTATGAGTTTATTGACATCACGAATATTAGGAATATTTGATATTGTTACCTTTTCTGAAGTTAATAAAACGGCACATAAAATTTGTAATGTTTCATTTTTAGCACCTTGTGGTGTTATCTCTCCTTTTAGTTGATGACCCCCTTCTATTTTAAATGTAGCCATTATTTACGGTATTTATTTGATTTATATTTACTCTTTCCACTTTTCTTATGCTTCGTATTTTGAGGCTTTGCTTTCTTTTGAGTATAAAGTACTTCTCTTGAAGCCAGCGGTTCTTTAACATCTGTAGCTTTAATTGCTCCTTTAGAAATATCTTCCAAATGTTTTAATATAACAGCATCATCAACAGTATCTTTGTTCCAATTTAAAAAACATTTTTTCATATGATTGGCAGTTGCTTGAAGAAGTTTGTCCTTCTCCTCTCCTTCTTCCCAAGAAACGGCTAAATCTATCATTGTTTTAAGGTTATTTCCATAAAAACGATATTTCGGATTAGATTGTGGGTAAGCAATACGCTCTGGTCTTTCTGATAATTTCTCTTTTGGAGTAATTGGGTAAGGCGTATCAACTTTAAGATTAAAGTCTGCCATTATAAATAATTGATCCCAAAGTTTATGCTGAAAATCAGGCACATCGCGTAGATGTGGATTCAGATTACCCATAACATATAATATATTTTCTACTGCATGTTTTTGTTCTTCTTTATCGTCTAGACTTACTGCATAATCTACCATTTTTTGAATATGTCTTCCATATTCTGGTATTACCATCATTTTACGATCGGTATTGTATTCTAAGTCTGCTACTAAAGTATCTATAGTACTCATTAAATTTTATTTTTTATTTTTATTAAAGTGAAATAATTCCGTCTATTGTTCCTGCCTCCTGATACTTTTTTATTATTGCATCTGAAGAGTCCATTGGTACTAAGATAGAAATACTTGTGTATTTTTCATTTTTTGATAGTTTCTTTGTGATTACAGCTCCCATATGATTAAATAAATTTTCTAGAGTATTAATTTTCCCATCATCAGTCAATAGGATAAATTTAAATAAATACTTCGATGGCCATACAGTTGTAGTATCATCAATTTGTGCTTTTAATTTTTTATAAAAGTCTTCCGGTTTTGTATTTTCCATTAAGTTCTGTTTTGAAAATAAAGTCCGTTCTTTTTATCGAACGGACTTCTTTACGCACTAATATATAAGGTTTATCGTAATCGATCTACAGATTTTACAAGTTCTTCATCCTTATGTATCGCTCGATTTGCCAAAAAAAGCAAAAAGATAGCCACAATAGGGACTAACAACCCAATACCTTTCTCTGTTCCGTTAAGTCCTCCAGGTAAGTTTAGTAATCGATATAGCAATAATCCTAACAAAATAAGGTTAATCAATATTACAAGTCTAACAGTCACAAACTGATTTTGTCTATTTTTAAAAAGAAATATAGCAACAAACGCTAAAATAGCGCTTAGGGCAGCAGGAATAAGAAACTGCATTTCATCTTTGTAAAAAAACACCTGCGCTCCTACTGTCCAAATAGACAGATAGTTAATAGCTAATCCTGTAAAAATTGCTACTAATGCAAGGTAAATTGTTTGTATTCTTTGAATCATTATTTGTTATGCTAGACTGCAAAAATAATATTTTTTTTAAATCTAAAGCTATTTTTAAAATAAAGTTTTGTATAATTGCACCACCAAACGAATATCAATCGGTATATTCAATTTACCTCAAATAATTATTTAGAATTTAATTACAATCAAAACGTTAAATTAAAAAGACATAATTCATATGTTAGAACTTTCAGAACTCAAAGAAAAAAAATTACCCGAACTTCAACAGATTGCAAAATCAAGAGGTTTAAAAAAAACAAGTCAGTTAAAAAAGATGGATTTGATATATCAAATATTAGATCATCAAGCAGCAAATCCTGATAATAAAGCGCCAATAAAAGCTCCTATTAAGAAAAAAACAGTAGCAAAAAAGGTTAGTCCAAAAAAAGAGCCTAACAAAAAAGAAAGCTCCAAAACTGTAGTAAAAGCCACAACCAAAGAAAAGACTCTTAAAACAGATAAAAAACCTGTAAAACGTGGAAAAAATAATCGTTTGGTGCAAAAAGATAGCAATGAAATCAAAGAAAACAACGCTGCTACCAAAGAACATCAAGAAGAGTTGAAAAACGAAACGACACGAAAAAAAAGCAAACAAGAAAACTTAAAGGCAAATCAAAATAATCCAAATCACCCAAGTTATATTGGTCCTAAAAAGAAAGAAGCTCCAAGAAAAGAACAAGTAAAAACAGATGATTCTGTAAAGGAGAAAAATACCAAAAGTGAATCCAAAGAGCAGTTGAAAAACAACAATCCAAAACAGCATAAAAAACGTAGAGAACCTGAACATGAGTTTGGTGGTATCATAGAGAGTGAAGGTGTTTTAGATATTATGCAAGATGGTTATGGTTTTTTACGATCATCAGATTACAATTACCTTTCATCTCCTGATGATATCTATGTCTCACAATCGCAAATACGTCTTTTTGGATTAAAAACTGGAGATACTGTACTTGGAATGGTGCGCCCTCCAAAAGAAGGCGAAAAATACTTCCCTCTTATTAAAGTATCCAAAATAAATGGACTCTCTCCTGAGGTTCTCCGTGATAGAGTATCTTTCGAACACCTTACGCCACTCTTCCCAGAAGAGAAATTTGATATGGCAAAACGCCAAGCATCACTTTCTACACGTATATTAGATCTTTTTGCTCCAATAGGAAAAGGACAACGTGGTATGATTGTAGCGCAGCCAAAAACAGGAAAAACGATGTTACTCAAAGATATTGCTAATGCAATCGCTGCTAATCATCCTGAAGTATATCTTATAGTATTACTTATTGATGAACGCCCAGAGGAAGTAACAGACATGAAACGTAATGTAATGGCAGAAGTTGTAGCCTCTACATTTGATGAGCCAGCAGAGAAACACGTAAAAGTAGCCAATATTGTTCTCGAAAAAGCCAAACGTCTTGTAGAAAGCAAACACGATGTTGTGATATTATTGGACTCTATAACACGTCTTGCACGTGCTTACAATACTGTGGCTCCTGCTTCTGGAAAAATTCTTTCTGGAGGTATTGATGCTAATGCGTTACACAAACCAAAACGCTTCTTTGGAGCAGCTCGTAATATCGAAAATGGTGGTTCGCTAAGTATTATTGCTACAGCACTTACTGAGACAGGTTCAAAAATGGATGAAGTGATTTTTGAAGAGTTTAAAGGTACAGGAAATATGGAACTCCAATTGGATAGAAATATATCAAATAGACGACTTTTCCCTGCTATTGACCTCATAAAATCTAGCACACGTCGTGATGACTTACTACTTAGTGACACTGAACTTCAACGCATGTGGATTTTACGAAAATATCTTGCTGATATGAATTCTGTTGAAGCAATGCAGTTTGTACGTGATAGAATAAAAGATACTCGAAATAACGAAGAGTTTCTTAATACAATGAATGGTTAATTTTAACTTTTTAAATAATTTTAAAAGAATGCTTAGCACTTGGTTGTGCTAAGCATTTTTTTTCAATCAATTTATCTCCATTAAAATAAATGATTGACACTCCTCTCCATATCATCAAGATTCACTCCTTAAGGTATAATGCATTTTTTTTATAATCAATTATCCCCTTGTTTTTTAGTAAAATGTCTGCTCCAATTATTCCGTGGATAGTTTTAATTTTATGTTTTTTGAGCGCCTTATTGATATGAGCTAAATCAATAACGATTATCGTTTCTTCTAATACTAAATGCCCAATCGTGATAGTATTAGCATTAGATATAGCAGTTTCTATACTTGCTGTTCCAGCACCAGTAGCTACGGTATCAGAAGCTTCCGTATTCATATTAAATTTTTCTAAAAATGCAGAACCTACGCAAGTGTTTGATGCTCCTGTGTCTAATATAAAACGACCTTTTATACCGTTTATTCTCGTTTTTATAAGATAATGATTCGTGTTTGTGCGTTTGAGCTTAACACCAATATAATTTTTCTTTTTTAAGAATTTCTTGAGTTTCATGCTTTCTTTTTATAGCTAATAAATGATATGACTAAAATAATACTAATTAGTGCAAAGATATATTTTTGGTTAGTCATAAAAATATTAGGTTTTGCAAAATTAATATTTTCATTATTTCCATAATACTGAAATGCTGCCCAATAATAAGGAGATTTCTTGAGGTTTTTGATAGTGTTATCGTGAAGATAATTTAGTTTTGCTTCATATAATGCATTGCTTTTACTGTTTGCATTGAGGTTTTGATAAAAATTACGCATTAACAGGGCAGTTGCTTTATCATTAACTTGCCATAAGGATTGAATAATACTTTTAGCACCAGCATATTTGAATCCGCGTGCCAAACTGAGTGCGCCTTCTCCTCTTTGAATACGACCCAAACCTGTTTTACAGGCGCTCAATACGACCAAATCAGCTTTTAGCGATAAACCGTAGATTTCATTAAGATTCATTATAGAATCATAGCATTTTATATACGGAGTTTTATTGCTTTCAGCATGCGTTGATATATGTATAATATCAAAATCACTTATTTTAGCGATAAAATTTTGTTTACTTGCATCTTGATTGATTAAAAAAGTGCCATCAGTTAGTTTTTGAATGTCTTTCAATTCTTCTTTGGCATATTTTAAATATGAATTGCTATTTTCAAAAACAGGGAACAATCCTAATAGTTTAAGTTTTTTTGTATTAGTATCTGGACTTGAAAAATACAAATCTGTAGCATAAGCATAACTAATTTGATGTTTTTTAATAAGATATGGTAATGCTTTGAATGTATTATTTCTAGATTGAGCAGTAAGTAAGGCATCAAATGGAAAAGCACTAAAAATACCATCTGGAATAATGATTAGTTTGTTGTTTTTTAATTTATTTAATTCAAGTTTTTGATAAATTTCAAAGCCTAGTTTTTTGTATTTTTCAAAATTATTTTCAAGTTTTGAATAGTCTTTAAATAGTTCGATAAAGTCATAAACTATTTCTGCTATATTAAAACGATTCACGGTTATTTTTTCAGCGTTTACAGTGAAAATATAGGTGTTTTTTATTCCTTCAAAAAACACTAATAAAGTACTGTTCTCTATTTGTAGCTGTTTTTGTATAGCTTCTAATGAAATATTTTTATCTTCTAAAAAATGATATTTTTTTACTATTTTTTCACGTATTATAGCTAATTGTTCTGTACTGCTGTTCAAAGTGATTAAATCTTCCTTTTGCTTGCTGTTTTTTAGTTTTGCTATTTGTTTTTTTAATTTTTTCTCTAGTCTAATTAGTGAATCATTCTGATAATTATTCTTACGACTATTGAACTGATATTCGGTACTTAATATAATTGATTTACTTTGGTTGGCATAGTTAAATGCTTGTTTTATATTGTTATCTTTTAATGCAATTTCTATTGCTTTTTCACTACGTTTTCGTGTTTCATTTTGCAAAAACAATTTTGATTCTTGAAAGTTAAATGTATTGCGAAGCAGATTATCAACATAAAAGGCCAAATCCAACTCTTCACATGCTTTTGTGTAGTTTTTTTGTTTTTCATAAAGTAGCGCTTTACAATCAAAAATTTCTTTAAATGTATTTTCTGCATATAAATCAACTTTGCTGATATATGCTTTGTTACTTAGTGTTAGTAATGCCTTTTGGCACATATTCAATGCTTTTGTATCCTGATTTAACTTTTCTAGAGTATTGGCTAATAGCACTTGAGTTTTTGCAATTTCTCTTTTTGAAGCATTGCTTTTTTTGATGTATTTAATACTTTTTTGAAGTAATAAAACCGTCTTGATATATGCTTCTTTATGTGTAGTTATAGTGGCTTTTATTTTATAAAACATTGCCAATTCATAATCAGTTGTAGGATTGGCTGCTTCTAAAAACTGTTTCGCTTTTTGCCATTGTTTTAAGGCAATATGGTTTTTGGCAAGTTTGCTGTAAATCAAAAAATGGTGATTAGCACTTAGTTTAATATCATTTTTTGCTTGCATTAATAACGCTATGGCATCTTCATGACGTCCCAAATCATAATAAATAATAGCAATATTGATAAGTGTTCCTGTTATTAAAGCTTCATCATTTGTATGTTGAGCAGTTTCGAGTATTATTTTGTGCGTGTATATGGCTTTTTCATAATCTCCCAAACGGGTGTAGCAGTTGGCCAATGGTTTTAGACAACTATCATATATTTCAAAGCGTTTTAGCTTGTTTGTATTAAAAATATTCCAAGCTTTTTCGTAAGCTTTAGTTGCTTCTTGAAGTTGATTTTCTTTTTTGAGATAATAGGCATAATTTGCCCAAAAATAAACTCGTGCAAGTTGTTCATTTTTGTTTTTTGCTTTACGCCAAATTTGTTTATTACATTGCTCTAGCGTTGTAGCCTGTGTTGTTTTAAGTGTTGCTGTATAATCAAGATAAGTATAAATGTATTCCTCGAGGTTATCAGCTTGTTTGTAGCTTGCTATCTTTTCTTGAAAATCAGTTTGAAAAGTTAATAAACTTAATAAACTAACATAAAGCCATTTCATAAATCAATTCTTTAAGTATGATTTATGCAAGATACATTAAAACTTCCAAATAGCATAAAACTGTAAAGCCATTTCTTTTTTACTTCCTATAATATAACGTATTCCTCCACTTGGTCCAATACGTGATGCGCCAGCGGTTAAATCTATAAAAGCACCAAAATTATAAAAGTTAAAATTTGATTTACTGCTATTTACGTATGCTGTTTCTGGTACTGCTAGATTTGTGATTTCTTCTCCTTGAAGACCTGTAGCATCATTTTGATAATGTACGCGTTTGCTACTAACTTCATAGGTTTGTGCTAATGTAAATTTACTTTGAACACCTAATCCAGCTGCAAAAACACCACTAAAATTATAACGATACGATATTGGAACTAAAGTGATACTTGTTTTGTTTATTTCATAAGAATCTCTTAAATAGGTATGTGTGTCTAATGCTACTGTACCATTATCTAATTGCACATCACTGAACCCAATGTAATTTTCTTTAGTTGTTAAACTCTTTGTTGATTCAATACTCAGCTCTGCTTGTAGATATTTTTTATAAGCCTTAAAAGGCGAAATAGTAGCGCCAACAAAATAGCCTTTAGTATCAAAATTAGCATTTGTATTTTCATTAATTTTTTCTTCAGCGTTTAGAAAATACGTATAACCTGTTCGTGCACCTATAGAAATACCTGTTTTGAATCGTGCTACAGAAGTATTGGTAATTATTGGAGGGTTTTTATCAAAAATGATAGCTGTTTTACTTCGTTGTGTAACTTTGTGAAAGTCTTTAGCAAATTTAAGACGGTATTTTACAAAACCTTTAGTACTGTCTTTATCCATTACATTTTTTTGTGTTGAGCCGGGCAAATAAATATTTTTGAATGTAAAAATAATAGAATCTTTAGCTTTTATAGTGTCCAAGCAACTGTATTGTACTTGCTGTTTTGGGCAGATAGGGCATTTAGGATACATATCAAGTACTTCTAAGGTTTCATTGGCTAGCATTTTGGGTGTTTCGGTTACCAATTTAATAGTTCTAGCAGGACCTTCTCCATTATTTTGGAACTTTATTTTATACTTCATTTTTTGAAAACGAACTAGACGATAATTAATACGTCTATTATAAACTGCCATTTTATTAGGGTCATGAGAAGTCACTATTTCCATTTCTTTTTCCACAATTTTGTGTGTTTCACTATTTTCATCGGGAATATATATTCCTCTTATAGTTACTACTGCACTTGTGTCTTTTATCATTTCTGGAGTAGTTTTGAAAGTATTAAAAATATTGCGCTTTTCTCCAGGTTGCATATTTTTAAATTTCCAAACTTTATAATCCTCATATGTAGACTTTGCTTCTTCTAAGCTTAACAGTAGGTTGTTGTTTTTAGTAGTATCTGCCGCCATTAGCGCCATAGCTTTTTCTGAACTTGCAATGTCATTTGTGTTATTATAATTATTAATTGCTAGTGTTTCAACATTATTTAGTGCTTCTTCTCCAAAATAATTACGACTATCTTCAATAATAAAATTTTTATTTTTAAATGATTTTTCATTATAAAAAAGATATAATTTCCCGTTGGTTACATAGTCTTTATCATTACCATAAGAAAAAACTATTTCAATATTTTGATTAGGTATTGGGTCACTATTACTGATTAAGCGAGCACCATTGAACGCTACAAAAAGTTTATGATCTTCATTGTCTAATGGATTTGTAGTTTCATTTATAGCAAAATCTCGTGGTCGTGTTCTCGGCGGTTTCCCGTCATCATAATTATTTGTTATGTACGCATGCGCCTTATATGCTCCTTTTTTATAGTTATGTACAGGTTGTTCTTGTGTGCTATAATCGCCATCGCCAAATTCCCAGAGATAGGTATAGAATGCTTTTGGTGCTCCAGCAATTTGATTGAGAGGAGGATTCGCTGTATTGAAAGCAACCGTGTTTCCTTTTTTTTCTAAAATGATAGTTGCAGTACGTGTTAACGTGTCTTTTTTAATATCTTGTGCAATAATATGATAACTAATGAATAATAGAAACAGTGTGAAATAGCTTTTAGTTCTCATAATTTATGTTTTTAGTTTTTCAAAATTTTAATATGTGAGAAATATATTTTTTTGCCTATTGACAGTAAAACGAATTTATAACTTATCTTCAATCATTAGATTTCTCACTTCGTATCGAAATGATAATAAATACAAAATTTTAATATTCAAATATAACAAAAATGTGCAGATAAGCAAGCTTATCCGCACATTAACAAAATCCATAGTGTATATCTTATGGTAATGCATCTATTTGAGTTTGTAAGTCACTTTGACTTACTGTAGTTACATTATCAATATGTTCTTGTTGTCCAGCAGTAACTGTTATCGCTTTTATCTGATAATTGATAGTATCATCATCATCAACACTAATAAAAATTAAGTGCGCTTCAAGTCCTATAGGTAATTGCCCGTAATGTTCTGTAAATGCATCATTTTCATACTTATCTAATGGAGCTATTCCGTGATCATCGCCATCAATACTAATATATATATCTGCATTTTCATCGGTATATCCTGCTGGAACGGTTACTTCTAGTGTGGTTTTTGGTCTTGGATCGTTTGAGAATCTATCTAAATTTGTCCAACCATTTTCAGATGAAAAAACAGAATAATAAAATCCATTTGAGCCATCACGTACACCTACAGGCACCAAATTGATTCCTGCTGCAGTATTACCATCCATTTGGATCCAAGTGAGTTCATCTGCTACAACTTCTCCTCTAAAACCAATAAGATTGTTGTCAAATGCTGTTGCATCTGGGTTTGCTGCTGATCGTATTTCGTAAGGTATTGCTATCTGAACATCACAATTACAACTATTTTGCGTAGCTTTCATATAAAATTCTCCACCAGTTATGAGGTAAGTTTTATCACCATTTGGGAGTTGTCCTGTTGTTGGTTTATTCATCAAAACCATATCCGAACGTTTGTAAAATTCAGCATATTTGATATCTATATTTCCTGTAAGCACATTGCCATTTTCATCTTTAAAAGCATTTGGCGCAAATATAAACTGACTGCCTTGAGAACCAATAATTGTTCCTCCTAATGCAGCATCAATGGTACTTTCTTGCATGGCATCTGCAAGTAAATTGTCACGCAATGCAGTAAGCTGTCGTCCACTATTGTTAAGTCGTGTTCCTTGGTCTTCTTTTGGATTACAAGCAGTAAATAAAGCCGCTACAACTCCAATTCCTAAAATTAATTTTTGCATTTTCATAATATCTTTTTTTTTAATGTTACACATTTAGATACGATGCATTAGAAATTGTTACCCTTTTTGTTATTTGTGTTTGTTTTTAGAACTTTGATTTTATATTTTTCACTTGTTTCATAAAATTGCTCGATGCTGATTCTTCACTTTCTCGAAATAGTAATAATCAGATAATTCGAGGAAAGAATTAAAAATTGTTAATTTTATATAATTCTAAACAATAAAAATTCACTCCTATAAACTTATTCCACAGTCTGAATTAATATCTCTAGCATTTCAATAGCTGCTTCACTTATTTTAGTTCCAGGACCGTAGATGCCGACTACGCCGTGTTCAAATAAAAATTCATAATCTTGAGGAGGTATTACACCGCCTGCAATAACCATTATATCTTCTCTTCCATATTTTATAAGTTCAGCAATGACATCTGGTATCAATGTTTTATGTCCTGCAGCTAATGAAGAAACGCCTAATACATGAACATCATTCTCTACAGCTTGCTTAGCAGTTTCTTTTGGTGTTTGAAACAAAGGTCCTATATCTACATCAAAACCTAAGTCAGCATAAGCAGTAGCTACCACTTTTGCTCCTCTGTCGTGACCATCTTGTCCCATTTTTGCTATCATTATACGAGGTCTCCGACCATCTAATACTGCAAATTGGTCTGCCAATGCTTTAGCCTTGGCAAAAGACGGATCTTCTTTTATTGCTTTTTTATACACACCACTTATCGAATTAATTACTGCTTTATAACGTCCAAATACTGCTTCCAAAGTATCGGAAATTTCTCCTAAAGTAGCACGACTCCGTGCCGCTTCTACAGCCAAAGCTAATAAATTTCCTGTTCCTAAACGTGCTGCATTTTGTAATTTTTTTAAAGTTAAAGCCACTTTTTCATTATCTCGAGTCGCTTTTATATGTTTAAGGCGTTTAATTTGCGATTCGCGAACCGCATTATTATCAACTTCGAGAATATGTAATGGGTCTTCTTTTTCAAGTTTATAAGCATTAATACCTATTATTTTATCTTCGTTACTATCTATTTTTGCTTGTTTAATAGCTGCAGCTTCTTCTATACGTAGTTTAGGAATTCCTTTTTCTATCGCTTTAGTCATTCCGCCCAATGATTCTACTTCTTCTATCAATTCCCAAGCTCTGTCAATCATCTCTTGTGTGAGTTGCTCTACGTAATAAGAACCTGCCCAAGGGTCAACCGTTTTGGTTATATATGTTTCTTTTTGCAAAAATAACTGTGTATTTCGCGCAATACGAGCAGAGAAATCTGTAGGCAATGCAATGGCTTCGTCCAAAGCATTAGTATGCAATGATTGTGTCCCTCCAAATGCAGCTGCATTGGCTTCTATACAGGTACGAGCTACATTATTAAAAGGGTCTTGCGCAGTAAGACTCCAACCACTTGTTTGACAATGCGTACGTAGTGCTAATGATTTTGGGTTTTTGGGTTTAAACTGACTGACTATTTTTGCCCAAAGTACACGTCCTGCACGCAGTTTGGCTATTTCTTTAAAATGTTCCATCCCAATAGCCCAAAAGAATGAAAGGCGTGGTGCAAAAGTGTCAATTTCCATTCCTGCTGCCAATCCTGTACGAATATACTCCAAACCATCGGCTAAGGTATATGCCAATTCTATTTCTGGGGTTGCTCCTGCTTCTTGCATATGATAGCCTGAGATAGAAATGGAATTAAATTTAGGCATAAAAGCACTTGTGTGCTTAAAAATATCTGCAATAATACGCATGGAAGCCTTCGGTGGATAAATATAAGTATTACGTACCATGAACTCTTTCAAAATATCATTTTGAATAGTCCCAGAAAGCAATTCTGAAGCTACACCTTGTTCTTCGGCTGCTACAATATAAAATGCCATAATGGGCAATACTGCACCATTCATAGTCATAGAAACAGACATTTTATCTAGTGGAATACTATCAAAGAGTATTTTCATGTCTTCCACAGAATCAATAGCAACACCTGCTTTACCAACATCTCCATGGACGCGTTCGTGATCGGAATCATAACCGCGGTGTGTGGCCAAATCAAAAGCAACAGAAAGTCCTTTTTGCCCAGCTTTGAGGTTCCTTCTATAAAATGCATTACTCTCTTCTGCAGTAGAAAACCCTGCATATTGCCGTATAGTCCAAGGGCGACGCACGTACATAGTACTATAAGGTCCCCGCAAATTAGGTGCAATACCTGCTGCAAATGTTTCTGTTTTTCCTGTTGATTGGCGTTTTACAGTTTTAGCTATGGTAATATTTTGTATGTTTTTTCGTGCCATTTTATGTCATATCTTGAGTGAAATAGGTATAATCTTTTAAAACTAAAATAATAAATCTATCATCACGCATATTTTCATCTTTTTTCACATCAATGATGCCTTCTATTTTCTTACGTAATTTTATAAGTAATTCTTTATCTTTATGATTCGCATCTTTATAAATATTTTTAATAATCTGCGCATCACGATCGGTTAGTTTAATAACCGAAGGAAATGTTGGTTTATAGCTATTTTCTAAATGCTGTAAAATCGTGCTATTGATAGTAACATCATTTTTTAATGATACAACAGCAGTTCCAGAGGAAATACCACCAATACGTTGATTAGACTTAGATAGTATAATACTCAAAGTGCCAATTATGGGTATAATAATCAGCCAGATATCTACAATACGAAATAGCCAACGCACAAAATAATCAGAAAATGAAGCGCGATAGCCGTCTATTTTGATAACACGTATTTTCATAATTTTCTTACCTACAGTTTGTCCTCCAAAAAAGAGTTCTGTTGTTAGTGTGTAGAAAAAAACGGGAAGCATAAAAACACTATAAACAGCCATTTTTGACCAACGGTCTTTTATGTTATCAAAGCCTAGTGCCGCTGCCAGTAGATTCATCATATACATATAACCTAGTAAAATAAGAATATCCAGTATAGCAGCAAGAATACGTTCTCCCAATCCAGCCAATTTAAATTGGATGTTAACATTTTGAGTAGTATTAATTTGTATTGTATTCATTATTTAATTACCTTCGTTTTTCTATGCGAGAAGCGGCTTTTATAAAACAAAATAAAGAAAAATGGCTCAAATTTGAGTCAAAAATCTTTGGAAATTCACCGACTAATCCTGATGAGCTTTCCAGTTTATACATTCATTTAATGAATGACCTCGCTTATGCGCAAACTTATTACCCCAAAAGTAAGACAATTCTTTATTTAAATGACCTTGCTGCACGAACTTTTCAAAAAATTTATAAAACTAAGCCTGAAAAATCCAATCGTTTGGTGTCTTTTTTCAAAACAGAAGTCCCTTTGATTGTCTATAAAAACCGTAGGTTTCTTTATTATGCATTTATCTTTTTCTTTGTTTCTGTGGCTATTGGTGTTTTGTCTGCTAACAGTGATACCAATTTTGTTCGTCTCATTTTAGGCGATGAGTATGTTAACCAAACATTGGACAATATAGCCAAAGGAGATCCACTTGCTGTTTATAAGAGTGGAAGTAATTGGGGAAGTCATATAGGAATCACCATTAAGAATCTAAGAGTTGGGCTTTATAATTATATTTTTGGCATATTTGGAGGCTTTGGTTCTATTTACATATTATTCAAAAACAGCTTAATGCTTGGTGCATTTCAGTACTTTTTTTATCAACACGGTGTGTTTTGGGAAAGCGTACGTGGTATTTGGATTCACGGTGCAATGGAGATATTTGCCATAGTAGTTGAATCTATGGCTGGATTGGTATTGGGAGCAAGTCTATTGTTTCCAAGTACTTATTCTCGTGTTGAATCGTTAAAAATGGGTGTGAAAGAATCATTAAAAATAGTAGTCAGCACCTTTCCTTTTACTATTGCGGCAGGATTTTTGGAAGGCTACGTTACGCGATACAGCAATATAATGCCCAATTGGCTTTCGGTAGGCATTATACTCACAACATTAAGTATTATTAGTTATTATTATTTTAGCTATCCTAAATATATTTACAACAAATTAAAAAACGAATCATTATGAGTACAATCAAATTATTAAAAGCGCGCAGTTTTGGCGAAATTATCCAAGATTCATTTCAGTTTATTGGGCGTAATTTTATACACTTTACGAGTAACTTTATCATCATTAATGGGGTGTTTTTAGTACTTACTTTTCTAAGAAGTTATTATTTTGGTGCTGAAATAAAATCTTTTGATACGATACAGCTAGTTTATATCACTATTGTAGTTATTGGCGGGTTAATCTCTTTTGCTTTTACTCCTATTTATATGGCATTGTACCATAAAAATAATGGGGCTCATTTTAATTATAAAGATATTTTTGAATTTTACAAAGCAAATTTTAGCAAAATTCTCATCTATTTTTTGGTGACGCTTTTACTTTTTCTTCCTCTAATTATAGGGTTTTATATTGCATTAATTATCATTACTATTACTGTAATAGGTATTTTATTATGGCCTATACTTTTTGCTTTTATTTATTTACTATTTGCTTTTCCGCTGTATGAATATTTGAATTCGGATAAAGGCATTTTTGAATGCTATGGTTATGCTTTTTCTCTTATTTTTAAACGTTTTTTTGCAGTAACAAGCGCTATTGCTTTAATATATACAATAATAATTGTAGCCTACTTTGTTATTCTTGCTGCTCTAGGACTTTTTTCTAGTTTTGTAGGTATAGATTTTAAAGATACTACAGCAATACAAACAGCAATGCAATCTTATTTTGAGGTTTTAAGTTCGCCACTTACATTACTTATCAGTATTGTTATTCAAATATTGATTGCTAGCTTTAGTATGAGTACAGGTATCGCCTATTATAGCCAGAAAGAAGTACTTGAAAAAATAAATCAGTATGATGAACTTGATCAATTAGGGCAAGATTATTAATGCAGTTGAAATTACTTTACATAGCATTTTTTATAATTTTCAGTATGCAGACTAGTACTGCACAAGACTCCTATGCCTTAGATAGTTTAAATATTGAACGTTCAAATAGTGTTGTTGTAAAACGTAATTTTGATAAAAATTTTAAAACTAAATATCAAGGAAGACAGTTTCAATATGAATATACGACTAAAGCTGAAGCCATCAGTTGGTGGGAACGTTTTAAAATTTGGCTTATCCGAAAATTAGACCATTTTTTTAGTTCGCAAAAGGCTGCTTCTCATTTTGCTTCTGGATTGATAAAAACCATTTACATTATAGCATTGCTTATTGCTGTCTTTTTTATTGTTAAAGCTTTGGTTAACAAAGAAGGCAATTGGATTTTTGGCAGAAGTTCTGACAAAATAAATGTCAATTCTAGTGAAATTGAACAACAATTAATGGAAACTGATTTTGATATTTTAATCAATAAAGCTATTAAAAAACAAAATTACCGATTGGCAATACGCTATCAATATCTTAAAACACTCAAGGCGCTTAGCCAAAAAGAGTTTATCATTTGGGATTTTGAAAAAACTAACAAAGACTATTATTACGAACTAAAAGATCTAAAGATCAAATCACAATTTGCTTTTGTTTCGTATATTTACAATTACAGTTGGTATGGTGAATTTGAAGTCAATAAAAGTACCTATGATGAGGCGAGTCAAGCTTTTGAACAATTATTTAAAACAATAAAACGATGAGTAAACCACTAAAAATATATGGTGTACTGCTCATTATCGTTTTGATATTGGCTGGAGTTACTTCTAAAAGAGCGCCTCGAAAAGTAGATTGGACACCGTCATTCAATAGCAAGCACAAATCTCCTTGGGGTACTTATGTACTATTTAACGAAT
>JALSVQ010000050.1 GCA_027073495.1 Flavobacteriaceae bacterium
TGGGTTTAAAAATAAAGTATAGTGCTACATTTAATGTTTCGGCTCGGGAATAAACAAAACCCGTTTTAAATAAAAAACTCACATCGTGATTTAAAAATCACGATGTGAGTAGCTAAAAATATAAGTAATTTGTACTAAAACAAAATGCGATACTGCACCACAGGCAAGAACCCTGTTTGATAAGACGTGCTTATACTATTGGTGTTGACATTGTAGTTTTGTGATAAAATATTTTTTTGATTAAATAAGTTACGCAAATCAACATTCCACTCTTGATTGAGGTGTTTTCCATTACGTTTATAGCTCAATTTTAAATCAACTCGTTTATATTTTGGTAATTTATAATCAAAGTTTTCATCCGTTTTATAAACCGCTTCTCCTTGTGCTCCAGAAGCTACTAGATCAATAGGTGTATAACGTCTTCCTCCTGCATAATTAATATTTAAATCAAACCCAACTTCTGATTTTTCATTGATTTTAAATGATTTACCCGTAAGAAAACTTGTCATAAAATTACCATTCCAAGCTGTGTTACGTTCTATACCATCATAACCTGTGTATTTAGAATCATAGACACTTCCTGTTAATAATGCGTAAAAACCATTTTTTAAAGGATATTCCAAGGTAACATCCATACCATAATTTTTTCCTTTTCCTTCATTGTACAGTTCATCAAATACTATTTGCGCTCCTCCTGCATCATTATAACCAGAGTTAATAATTGAATAGGTAGCATCATCGTGAGAAATTGGCACATTAAATAGACTTTGATAATAAAATTCGGTTTTCAATTTTACTTTTGAAGCAAGGTATGTTCCCACGCCCAAAACTACATGATGTGATTGTACAAAACCTAAATCACGGTTACGGTATTCGTATTGATTTGCTGTTATTTCTTGCTGTGTGAAATAGCTCATCATGGAGTTAATATTACTGTGCAATCCGTAAGCTATGCTAAAATTGGTTTTTCCTGCTTGATATTTAAGACCTAATCGTGGTTCTACAGCTCCTTGCTTATTTAAACTAAAATATTGATAACGCAAGCCTGTATTCATCACTAAATTTTCTGTAAAACGGTGTTGCCAACTACTATAAACACCTAATAAACCAGCATCTCCATTAGTAATGTTATGTCGTGTATCAATTAACATATCAAAATCTAAATTGTATTGTGTAAAATCTACACCAGCAGAAAGTTTGTTTTTAGCATTAACTTTTGAGTTGACTTTTGCTGCAATTGTCAATTGATTAGTACCTAAGTTTTCATTAAACGTTTGTTGATACGTATTCGTAGCAGTATCCAATTCATCAAGATTAACAAGCTGGTTTATGGTGCTGTATGACAACGATACCTTAGAGCTTGTTTTTTTGTTGAAAAAATACGTGTGTGAAATACCTGAAATCAAATTTTTATTATCTTGAGACAAGATACTATTATCTTGGTTAAAATAACTATTAGTACTGTCATCTGTATTCTCAAAAGTAATCGAACTGATACCTCCAATAGCCCATATTTTAAATTTACCTGCATTTTTTGTTGGTATATTAAAAACCGTATTAATATCTTGATATTTTGGAACTGCAGCACCTACACCAATATCAAAACCTATTTTATCAAAAACGGCTAAAGTTGAGTATCTATAATTTACTAAATACGATGCTTTATGTGCTTTAGAAAAAGGACCTTCTACTCCAAACTCCAATCCTCCAAAGCCAATTTGCCCTACAAACTCGGTTTTACTATTATTGGGTTTTCTAAACTGCAAATCAAATGCTGCAGCAGTAGTGTTTCCATAATTCGCAGGAAATGCTCCTGATAAAAAGTCTGATTTACTCAATGTATTGATATTAAGCATACTCACAGGCCCTCCTGAAGAACCACTTGTAGAATAATGGTTTGGACTCGGCACGCTTGTACCTTCTATAACCCAAAGTAAACTAGCAGGATTGTTACCACGAACGATGATATCATTTCTAGAATCATCATTACTACTCACTCCTGCATAATTCATTGCCATTCGAGAAACATCATTAAGCGAACCTGCATATTGCCCTACTTGCGCAACATCAAATTTTGCAGCAGATGTCGATACAAAAGCAGTACTTTCGCGTTTTCTAGCTGTTTGAACAACCACTTCATCTAGTTGTTCAAGTTTTTCTAATAATGAAAAATTAACAACAAGTTCTTTTCCTGGCTGCAAATCAAGATTTGATTTATATGATGTCGAAAACCCATTATACATTGCTTTAATCGAGATTTTTCCAACAGGAACATCGTCAATAACATATTCGCCATCAAAATTGGTTGTAGCCCAATAATCTTCTCCTGCACTTGTTACTACTACTTCTGCTTGCGGTAGTGGATATTCAGATTGTTTATCTATAACCAAACCTTTTACGGTTTGTGTTTGCCCGTGTATTATAGCTGTTGTAAATAATACTATAATTAGTAAACTGATTCTTTTCATGATTTTTTATTTATTTTTGGCAAATAAACAATTAAAAAACGTTGCGTTAAAATAATTGTGTTTAACTGTACTTTTTTGTGCCCAATGGGACTATTTATTTACCAATGTAAACAAGAGTTCTCTTGGAAAACTCCTAGAAACAGGAATTAGAAATTTAGTATCATCTGAAATTAAAATTTCCAATTGATAGCTACGCGCATTGCCTAACATGCGTTTTACTTGAAGCGTATTGACTAAATATGATTTGTGACAACGTACAACGTAATTATAATTATTTAATTCATCTTCTATGTTTCGCAATGTAGTACGCAGTATTTGTTTTTTTACTTTTCCATCTTCTAAAAAATAAATGGTAGCATAATTTTTTTCATAACTCACAAATAATAGTTGCGATACAAGAAGTGAGATAGCTTCGTTTTTGTTCTCGCCGTTTATGATTACTTGTGCTGCATTATCTATTTTATGTTTTGGAGCTACATTATAAGTTGTATTAGTAATAGCATCAACAACCTGCTGATGTTTATTGCGTTTATAATTTTCAGATATATATAAGAAAATAAAAATTGGGAACATCCCAATGAGTACTGTCGTGGACAATGCAAACAAAAAACTGCGATTTTGAACATTATAATAAGCTGATAAGTGAAAATAAAACCAATTGACAATACTTATCAGTATTTCGATACTTACTACAAACAAAATCATTTTTCCAATCGTCCAAGCACTTGGCTTTAACGCTGGATGTTTAAGTAATGAAACTATAGTAAAACTAAACGCTATAGTTCCGCCAGTTATCAAACCAAAAACTAGGGCTACTTCATAAACTTTAGCGCCGTAATCACTAAAATTAAATGGTCTAAAAAACAATAAAAATAAGATGACAAAAGCACCAAAACCAATACTAATAGCTATTTTTTCTTGCAATAAAACAGGAAAAGGGTATGGTTTTTTTATCCAATCTTTCAAAATATTAATATTTACTATCCTCTGGGTATTTTGCCATCATACGTTCTGCATCAGATACCATTTCATTGCTTCCGCAGAAAAAAGGTACGCGCTGATGCAACGCTGTAGGTTTTATAGCCATAATACGTTTGTAGCCATCACTCGCTTTCGCTCCTGCTTGTTCTGCTAAAAAAGCCATAGGATTACACTCATACAAAAGACGCAATTTCCCTTGTGGATTTTTTGAACTTGTTGGATAGATATAAATACCACCTTTGAGCATATTTCGATGAAAATCAGAAACCAAAGAACCTATATAACGTGCTTTATACGGTCTATCCTCTTTTTCTTCTTGGCAATATTTTAAATAATCTTTTACCCCTTGTGGAAAATGCTGATAATAGCCTTCGTTTATAGAGTAAATGTTCCCTCTTTCTGGAAATTTTAAATTAGGATGCGATAGATAAAAAGTACCAATAGCTGGATTCAACGTAAAACCATTTACACCATGTCCTGTTGTATAAACAAGCATTGTTGATGTACCGTAAACAATATAACCTGCTGCTACTTGTTCGCTCCCTTTTTGTAAAAAATCTTCAAGTTGCACAGGAGAACCTACTGGTGTAACACGTCTATAAATAGAAAAAATAGTTCCTACAGATACATTAACATCTATATTTGAAGAACCATCCAAAGGGTCCATAAGAACCACATATTTATTGGTGTTGTTATTGCCTTCAATACGAATAAAATCTTCTTCTTCCTCAGAGGCTATTCCACAGACTATCTCTCTTCGTGTGAGCGCATGTATAAATTTTTCATTGGCATAAACATCTAATTTTTGTTGCGCTTCTCCTTGAATATTTACTTCTCCTGCTTGACCAAGTATATCGACCAAACCTGCTTTATTCACTTCGTGATTAACAACCTTTGCTGCTAGACGTATCGAATTGATTAATCGTGAAAGCTCGCCTTCAGAATATTTAAACTGACTTTGGTTTTCAATAATAAACTCTCCTAATGTCTTGTTTTTGATAGGCATAGTGTCTTTTGTTTTTTTTTGTAAAGGTAAAAAAGAATAATAAAAATAACCGAAATCTTTATTTAAAATTTCATGTATCTTTACAAATCGTAATTAACACCATTTTATATATGCCAATAGTAACATCCAAAGAAATAGCAAAAGGCTTAAAATTAGAAAAATTAGGGTTTTTCGGTACTTTTGTAGGATGGGTTATCTTAAAAATTACTGGACTCAGTAAAGTAAACAAGGTTTATGACAAAAACCAACACCTTGAAGGAAGTGCTTTTACTACTGCTATGTTAGCGGGTTTTAATGTTCGTTTTGAAATACCAGAAGAAGATTTAAAACGCATCCCAAAAAAAGGCGCGTTTATTACTGTTTCTAATCATCCCCTTGGAGGTGTTGATGGTATTATCTTACTAAAATTACTCGTTGAACAACGTGAAGATTATAAAATAATAGCTAATTTTTTATTGCATAAAGTACTTCCTATGAAGCCTTATATTATGCCTGTAAATCCTTTTGAAGATTTAAAATCTAGGTCAAGTGTAAAAGGTATTATTGATGCTTTACGCCACATCAAAGAAGGGCATCCATTAGGTATATTTCCTGCAGGTGAAGTTTCTACAACGCACAATGGCAGTATCTATGTAGACAAACCTTGGTCACTTGGTGCTATCAAAATAATTAAAAAAGCACAAGTACCTGTGTTGCCTATCTATTTTCATGCAAGTAATAGTAAAATGTTTTACTTGTTATCCAAAATAAGTGACAAACTGCGTACGCTACGTTTACCAGCCGAAATGCTCAAACTAAAGCATAAAACAATATATATTCGTATAGGAAAACCTATTTTACTCAAAGATCAAACAGCGTTTGATAATCTGCGTGATTTCAATCAATTTTTGCGCAAGAAAACCTATATGCTTGCCAATACTTTTGAAAAAGAAAAAAAGAAATCTGCTATTAATCGTGCTAAAGAATTACGAAATAAAAAAAACGAAATACAACCAATTATAGCTCCTGTAGCTAATGAATTATTAATTCAAGAAGTTGAAGCTTTACGAAAATCAAATGACCGTTTGTTAGAAAGTAAAAGTTACGAGGTTTTTTTGGCAAAATCTGATCAAATACCAAACATTCTTCAAGAAATAGGCAGGCTTAGAGAAATAACTTTTAGAGCCGTTGGCGAAGGAACCAATCTTGAAACTGACTTAGATAATTTTGACAACTATTATCGTCATATGTTTCTTTGGGACTGCAAAGCAAACAAACTAGCTGGTGCGTATCGTATGGGAATAGGAAAAGAAATTTTTCCTAAATATGGTATTGAAGGTTATTATATCAATTCATTATTCAAATTTGAGCCCGAATTATTCAAAATGATGGAACACTCTATAGAGATGGGACGTGCATTTATCATAGGAGAATACCAACAAAAACCAATGCCACTGTTTTTACTTTGGAAAGGAATAGTACATACTACGTTACGTTTTCCTGAGCATAAATACCTTATTGGAGGTGTAAGTATTAGTAATAAATTTTCTAATTTCTCTAAATCACTGATGATAGAGTTTATGAAATCACATTATTATGACCCGTATGTAGCACAGTATGTTCACCCAAAACAAGAGTACAAAGTACGACTTAAAGATGCGGATAAAGATTTTATTTTTGATGCAAGTAAGGCTGATTTAAATAAATTTGATAAGCTTATTGATGAACTCGAGCCTGGCGTGCTTCGTATTCCGGTATTACTTAAAAAATATGTAAAACAGAATGCAAAGGTTATCGCCTTTAATGTTGATCCTAAGTTTAATGATGCTGTTGATGGTTTAATGTATATCCGTATTTCAGATATTCCAGAAAGTACTGTAAAACCTGTAATGGAAGAGTTTCAAAAAGAACTGGAACGTCAAGCTAGTGAAAAATAACACCTTTTTAAGTGTAATAAAAGTCATAAACTAATAATAGCGAAAGTCCCTTTTCAAATACATTTCGCTATTATTTTAGAGCTATTGGTTATGGATTAAAATTCTTCTAATGTCTTTTTGATAATAGCAATACAATCCTTTAATTGTGCCTCATTTATTACCAAAGGTGGTGCAAAACGGATAATATTTCCGTGAGTAGGTTTTGCTAATAAGCCATTATCACGTAGTTTTAAGCAGATATCCCAAGCAGTAGTGCTATCTTCGGTGTCATTAATTAAAATAGCGTTCAAAAGTCCTTTACCACGAACCTCTTTAACCCATTTATTACTTGCTGTAAAAGCAGCTATTTCTTTTCTAAATAATTCACCAAGATATTGTGCGTTTTCAGCCAATTTTTCATCTTTAACTACATCTAATGCTGCCATTGCCACAGCTGCTGCCATAGGATTTCCTCCAAAAGTAGAACCATGTTGTCCTGGTTTAATAACCATCATAATAGCATCATTAGCCAATACTGCAGAAACAGGATATGCCCCTCCAGATAATGCTTTTCCTAATATTAATACATCTGGTTTTATGTTTTCGTGATCTACTGCCAATAAACGCCCTGTTCTTGCTATACCTGTTTGTACTTCATCAGCAATAAATAAGGCATCATTTGCTTCACATAAGGCTTTAGCTTGACTCAAATAATTGTCATCTGGAACAAATACTCCTGCTTCTCCTTGAATAGGTTCTACCAGAAAACCAGCAATATTTGCATTATTATCAAAAGCTGCTTTTAAAGCATCAATATCATTATAGGCTACTTTTATAAAACCAGGTGTATAAGGTCCAAAATTTTTGCGTGCATCAGGGTCATTAGAAAATGAAATAACTGTGGTTGTTCTTCCATGGAAATTATTTTCACAAACTATGATTTGTGCTTCATTTTCAGGAATACCTTTTTTCTCGTACGCCCATTTACGTGTAAGTTTGATTGCTGTTTCAACAGCTTCTGCTCCTGTATTCATAGGTAAAATCTTATCAAAACCAAAATAATTGGTCATATAAGCTTCATAACGCCCTAGTATGTCATTATAAAAAGCTCTTGAGGTAAGCGTAAGCGTTTTTGCCTGTGCTGTCAAGGCTTGAACTATTTTTGGATGACAGTGTCCTTGGTTTACTGCTGAATATGCAGATAGAAAATCATAGTATTTCTTTCCTGCTACATCCCATACAAATACACCTTCTCCTTTTGCTAATACTACGGGAAGTGGGTGGTAGTTGTGAGCGCCATGTTTATCTTCTAATGCTATAAAATCTGCTGCTTGCATTGCTGTTGTCATAAGTGTTAATTTTTATCTCTTTCAAAATGCAAATTACTATTATTTTTAGACAGAAGCACTAATTATTTTGTTTTTCTAGCAGCATATGAATATGGGGGATACCATCTTCTATATAAGGTTTGGCTACCTGATTAAAACCATGTGATTCATAGTATTTTTTTAAATAACTTTGAGCACCTATTTTAATAGAAACATTTGGGTGTTCCTTAGATAAATAGCCAATAGCTTGTTCTAAAAGCTCATGAGCTAATCCTTTTCCTCTATATGATTTTGGAATAACAACTCTACCTATTGCTGTATAACCTTTATAATACTGATTTGGAGAAAATAAGCGCGAATAGGCAATTATGGTGTCCTCTTTTTGAAAAAATAAATGAGTCGCTTTACTATCTAAACCATCTACTTCTTGGTAAGGACAGGATTGCTCTACCACAAACACAGCAACTCTTAAAGTTAAGATATTATATAATTCTTGCTTAGATAATGCGTTAAATGTTTTAATTTTCCACATAATGGTACAAAAAAAGACAACTAGTACTAGTTGCCTTTCATTTAGTTTGTTAAAATATCATTTAATTTAATAAGTCAGATAAGTCAGAAGATAAAGAACTTTTAACCTTTACAGTCTTTTTTTGAATACTATCTTCTGTTTTAAGTTCTACTGTTTTTATTTTATTCGTTAGTTCATTTTTTATTTTGTATTCTTCAATAGCACAATTTTCGTCAAGATGATAAATTTCCTCTTCTAGAACTGCAATTTTTTCTAACAAATCTGTAGATACCGTAATCATGTGTTGCATTAACATTTCTAATACTGCTTCACGTTCTTTTTCTACTTTAGCTTTACTACCAAATAAACCAACACTTATCTCTTTGTTTTTTTCTTTATACATTTTCATGTATATATCATGTATGTTTTGATGTGGTTTTTCGATATCACGATAAGCAGGCATATGATTTAATGCTTGACCGTCTCCGTAATACCATGCTCCAAAATCACATTCGGTAGGTATAATAGGAGTAGCAATAGAATCCAAAGGCAATCCCATATGTATTGCTTGTGCATAAGATTTCCATTTTATGTGTGCTTTCTTTGCTGCTCTTAGCGTATTAAGTGCTTCTTGTTTGTTCATTAGGTTGTTTGTTTTTGTTTTTTACAATAACAAATATACAATAAAAAAAGTAATTAATAAATTTATTAACAATTTAATTATTTCAGAGCTTCTGCTCCTCCAACTATTTCAAGTATTTCTGCTGTAATTGCTGCTTGTCTTGCTTTGTTATATGTAAGTGTTAATTCATCTTTTAGTGCTCCTGCATTATCGGTAGCTTTATGCATTGCTGTCATACGCGCACCGTGTTCAGAGGCAAATGAATCACGCATTGCTTTGTATAATTGTGTTTTAAGCATTTTTGGCATTAAATGCAATATAATCTCTTCTTTAGAAGGCTCAAATATATAATCTGATGATGCATCATTACCGTTTGATGCATCACTAACAATAGGTAAAAATTGTTCTTGTATTACATCTTGATTGGCTGCGTTTTTAAAGTGATTATAAATCAATTCTATTTTATCAAAAGTTTCTGCAGTAAAACTTTTCATTATTTTTTCAGCAATAACTGCTGTATTATCAAAGGTTAAAGTATTAAATATTTCAAAATCATGATAAAAAATATCAAATTCTTTAGCTAAAAGGTCATTTCCTTTTTTACCAAGCGTTATTATACTTACTTTTTTTCCTTCTTTTTGATACGCTAATGCTGCGTTACGTGTAGCTTTAATAATTGATGAGTTAAACCCTCCACAAAGCCCACGATTTGAAGTAATGGCTACAAGCAATACTTTTTCTACAGGTCTTTCGTTGGTGTAATCACCGCCAATTTCACCATCTAAAGTAGCACTTAAATTTTGTAATAATTCCGTAAGTTTAGTAGCATAAGGGTGCATTTGGGTAATTGCATCTTGTGCTTTTTTCAATTTTGCAGCAGATACCATTTTCATGGCACTTGTTATCTGCATAGTTGACCCAATAGATGTAATACGGTTTCTTATTTCTTTTAAATTTGCCATCTTGTTCTGTTTTAATGAACACCAAATATCATTTGTAATGATACTTGGTGTCAAAAATCTTTATTCTATATTAAGCTTTGTACTTAGCTGAAATTTCTTTTGCTACATTTTCCAACACATCGGTTACTGCCTCAGTTAGTTTTCCTGATTTGATAGTAGCCAATACATCACTATGTTTTGCTTTTAAGAAAGCTAAATAATCGCCTTCAAATTCTTTTACTTTGTCCATAGGAACATCTTTCAACAAGTTTTTAGATCCTGCGTAGATAATCGCTGTTTGATCTTCTACGGTAAAAGGGTCATTTTGTGCTTGTTTCAATATTTCTACGTTTCTACGTCCTTTGTTTATTACTCCTAATGTAATCGCATCAAGGTCAGAACCAAATTTTGCAAAAGCTTCTAGTTCGCGGAACTGTGCTTGATCCAATTTTAAAGTACCAGATACTTTTTTCATAGATTTAATCTGTGCAGAACCTCCTACACGTGATACCGAAATACCCACGTTAATAGCTGGACGAACTCCTGAGTTAAACAAATCTCCATCTAAGAATATTTGTCCATCTGTAATAGAAATTACGTTTGTAGGGATATATGCAGATACATCTCCTGCTTGTGTTTCAATGATTGGTAATGCAGTAAGCGATCCGCCTCCTTTTACTTTACCTTTCAATCCTTCTGGAAGATCATTCATATTAACAGCGACACTATCATCTGCAATAATTTTTGCTGAACGCTCTAGTAATCTTGAGTGTAAATAAAACACATCTCCAGGATAAGCCTCACGTCCTGGTGGTCTTCTTAATAATAATGAAATCTCACGGTAAGCTACTGCTTGTTTTGATAAATCATCAAAGATAATTAATGATGGACGACCAGTATCTCTAAAATATTCTCCAATACAAGCACCTCCAAATGGAGCGTAAACTTGCATAGCTGCAGGGTCAGATGCATTGGCAGCCACGATAGTAGTATAAGCCATTGCGCCTTTTTCTTCTAATGTTTTATAGATTTGTGCTACAGTAGATGCTTTTTGTCCTATGGCAACATAGATACAATAAACTGCTTCTCCTGCATCATAAAATTCTTTTTGATTTAATATGGTATCAATAGCAACAGTAGTTTTTCCTGTTTGACGGTCACCAATAATAAGTTCACGTTGACCACGACCTACTGGTATCATAGCATCAATAGCTTTGATTCCTGTTTGTAATGGCTCATTTACCGGCTGACGAAATAATACACCTGGTGCTTTACGCTCCAAAGGCATTTCTATCAATTCACCTGTGATAGGTCCTTTACCATCTATTGGCAAACCTAAAGTGTTTACTACACGACCAACGATTCCTTCACCTACTTTTAATGAAGCTATACGTTTTGTACGTTTTACTGTAGAACCTTCACTTATATTTAGTGAGTGACCCAAAAGTACAATACCTACATTATCTTCTTCTAAGTTCAAGACAATACCTTGAGTACCGTCTTCAAACTCTACTAACTCACCATACTCTACATTTTCCAATCCAAATGCACGAGCAATACCATCTCCAACTTGTAGTACTGTTCCTACTTCGTCTAAAGATGCTGTGCTCTCAAAGTTTGAAAGTTGTTCTTTTAAAATTGCTGAAACCTCAGCAGGTTTGATTGCTGCCATAATATCTTAATTACTTAATTCTCTTTTTAATTTTCTAAATTTGTTTGCAATACTTGCATCGTATTGTAAATCGCCTACACGTAGTATAAATCCGCCTATTATTGCAGGGTCTACTATGTTATTAATTGTTGCACTTTTTCCTGTTAATTCTTTAACCTTTGCCAAAACTTTTGCTTCTAATGCATCATCTAATGAAACCGCTGTAGTAACGGTAGCTGTTTGAACACCTTTAACGCCATTGTACAAAGCAATAAAGCTAGTTGCTATATCTTTAAGAATAGCCATTCTACCATTGTTTGCTATGAGTTTGAAAAGGTTTTTTGTAATGGCATCTGTTTTAGCAAAAACAGCTAATAATACATTGTGCTTATCTTCAATTTTGATAGCTGGATTATCCAACACTACTTGCAAATCTTTGCTTGAATCTATTGTTTCTGAAATGTTTTGCATATCAGCAAATACAGCATCTAAAGCACCATTATCTTGGGCTAAACTGATTACTGCTTTTGCATATCTATTTGCTGCTCTTGACTCTGCCATAGTATTAATTTAAAGAAACTTCTTTTATCATTTCATCAACTAGAGAAGCTTGCTTGTCTTTTGATTCTAATTCTGAACCAACCACTTTTTCTGCTATAGCGATAGATAAAGAACCAACTTGTTTTCTGATATCTGCCAAAGCAGCCTTCTTTTCATTTTCAATAGTTTGTTTCGCTTGCTCCATCACTTTATTAGCTTCTTCTTTTGCTTCTTCTTTTGCTTCTTCAACTAGATTTACCTTCATTTCGCGTGCTTCTTTAAGCATTTCATCACGTTGTACACGTGCTTCATTCAAAATACGCTCATTGTCAGCATTGATATTTTCAAATTCTGCCTTTGCTTTTGCCGCTTTATCCATTGCGTTTTTGATACCTTCTTCACGTGCTTCAACAGCTTCTAAAATTGGTTTCCACGCAAATTTTCGTAGTAAAAACAATAATGCTAAAAAAAGTACGGTTTGCCAAAAGAACAAGCCAAGACTAAAATCGTTTATTAATTTTTCCATTTATATATAAAATTAATTTAATTATTTCATTTTTTAATAAAACTTAGTAGCAACCAACCGTCACTACTAAGCTTTTTGGTTTTTGTTAAGCTGCAAACAATGCTGCGAAACCAATACCTTCAATAAGTGCAGCTGCGATAATCATAGCTACTTGAATTTTTCCAGATGCTTCCGGCTGACGCGCGATAGCTTCCATTGCAGAACCACCAATTTTACCGATACCTAAACCAGCTCCTATTACGATTAATCCTGCTCCAATGTAATTCAATCCTTCCATTTTTATAAATATTTAATTAATTAAAAGTTCAATTTTGTTAATGATCTCCATGTTCTTCAGATGCTGATGCAAAATACAGTGCAGACAACATTGTGAATACATAAGCTTGTAATGCTGCTACCAACAGCTCTAAGATAGATAAGAAAAATGCTAAACCAAATGATAAAGGTCCTCCTACCCAACTCTTGTATATAAATATTAAACCTACAATACTCATTAATACAACGTGGCCCGCAAACATGTTTGCATACAAACGTATCATAAGTGAGAATGGTTTAATAATAGTTCCTAGTAATTCTATTGGAATCAATGCTATTTTCATAGGCACTGGCACTCCTGGCATCCAAAAGATATGTTTCCAATAATCTTTCTTAGCTGTAAATGTTGTAATTAAATAGGTAACCAAAGCCAATCCTGCTGTAATAGCAATATTTCCTGTCACATTAGCTCCAAGTGGCGTTAAACCTAATAAGTTCAAAATCCAAATAAAGAAAAACACAGTCAATAAATAAGGCATATATTTTTTATAATGCTTTTCTCCAATATTAGCAATTGCTATTTCATCACGAACGTAAATAATTACAGGTTCTAAGAAGCGTCCGATACCTAGTGGCATTCCATTATTCTTAGCGTAAGATTTTGCCAAACTTGTAAACATCCAAAGCATCAATAAACCAACAAGAAGAATAAAAACTACATTTCGGGTTATTGAGAAATCTAAAACTGCTGCGGCTTTAGATGGGTGACCGTGCTCTTCGGCAACTTGACCTTGTGCATCTGTTTTGTATATTTTGTGATGGATAATTTTATAATGATTTCCAGCTACCTCTGCTACAGCTTCTCCATGTTCAAATTTTGAAGAGGAGAATATTTTTAAACCATTATCCCAAAGAATAACAGGTAGTGGAAAACCAATATGTGTTCCTTCTTTAGTAGAAACGAATGTAAAGTCATGAGAATCTGCCAAGTGATGCGCTTTAACCTCTTTTATTTCGTCTAAAATTTCCTGTTTTTCCGAAGTTTTTTCTTCAGATTTTACCTCGCCATGTTGCGCATGCGCATTAAACGTTAAAAATAAACTGAAAAATAATATTTTAATATAGTTACCTATCTGCATAATTACTTAATGATATATAGTCTAAAAAATCGGTGCAAATGTACGCTTTATTATTAATAAATAAAAACTATTTTACACTTTCAGAAAAAATAAGTTTTTAAGCTGTGAAATAGGATTCTAATTTATTAGATTATTTTATTTCTGACACGCCAATATTGTGTTTTTTGAAAAGTTTACGCGAATCTTGAGTAAAAATTTTAAATTTGGTTTGTGCTGCTTTATCCATCGTATAATACATATTTTTTTCATAGCTTACACAAGGAATAACACGATATTTGGGCTTTTTGTTTATTTCTGGTTTGTATATATAAGTCAAATAATACCCTGGATTTACAATACGTGTTTTACCATTTTCTTTGATTAATGAAAAGCGAATCATGGCGCCTCCATCACGCCTTCTCGGGCGCTGATTAGAGACATAATTACCTAAAGAATATGCTATTAAATGAGATTCATTTGTTATTGTATCTTTCAGAAATTCCATAGGTTGCAGCACGTGAGGATGCGAACCAATAATAATAGCTACTCCTTTGTCAAAAAGTCGTTGTGCTAGTTTCTTTTGTGCTTTAGTTGGTAATGATTGGTATTCATTGCCCCAATGCATCATAATAATAAGTTTATCTAGTTTGGCTTTTTGTGCTTGTCTAATGTCTTTGTAGATTTGCACGGTATCAATACGGTTTACTATAGTGCCTTTTGGCGTAGGAAGTCCATTGGTGTCGTAAGTGTAGTTTAGTAAGCCTACTTTGATATTGTTTTTATTAAAAATCAAAAGATTATTTTTAGCGCGAGCAGTACTATCTTTAAACGTTCCTGTATGCATTATTTCAAGTGAATCTAGTACTTTTATAGTACGAAGCACCCCTTTTTTACCGCTATCGCAAGCATGATTATTAGCTGTAACTAAGACGTCAATACCATAATCTCGTGCGGCTACTGCTAGTGCATCAGGTGAACGAAAATTGGGATATCCCGAAAAACGTTTTCCTGGTAAGGTCACTTCGAGATTCGCAACAGCAAAATCGGACTGTTCAATAATAGGACAAACTTCACTAAAAACATTCTCATAATTATATGTTTTTGTTTTCGCATCATAAGCGGCATTAATCTGTGGTTTATGCCCCATAATATCGCCCATAAAAATAAAAGAAATACTGTCTTTTTTGGGTTTTGGTTTTTTAGTGCTAATTTGAGGTGCTTCTTTCGGTTTTTCAGTTGATGTATTGCAACTAAAAAAATGAAGTGAAATAATTAAAATGAATGCTATTCTCATGGTGTTTTTTGTATTTCTAAAACTTTTTGAATGACATTATCATCTTTATTAATAATAGCATAATAAGCTTCTTCTCCATATAATTGTCTAGCAACTAATGCTTTTAAAAAACGTTTTAGCACCATATTATTGGATAATTTAAACTGTGAATTACCATTTTCTTTGGCTATTTGTTTTTCAAAATAATTAGTGATTTCATCGGTATAAAAATCGTTATCAATAAAATCATTTTTTGGAATTTGCATCAAACGATTTCTGTTGGTGTCTATGTAGTTATAAATATAATTATTTAAAACATTGTAATGCATTAATCCTGCTAAACCTTGGAGTCCCGAGCGGTCTAATGGCACAAAAATATCTGGTATAATACCACCACCTCCATATACTATTTTGCCTTTTGGTGTTGTATATTTTAATGAATCAACGACGTGAATACTGTCTTTGTTTGTTAATTCTCCTGTACTTGAACGCGCCAATGCTTCATTATAATAAGCTCTTTTGTGTCCTTTGCGATACGGTTTTTGTATGGAGCGTCCCGTAGGTGTGTAATACCGTGAAATGGTAAGTCGGATTGCAGAACCATCGCCTAAATCAAGTTGCTCTTGAACCAAACCTTTACCAAAAGAACGTCTTCCCACTATGGTTGCACGGTCGTTGTCTTGCAAGGCGCCTGCAAGAATTTCGCTAGCAGATGCGGATTCTTCATCAATAAGAATGTACAGTTTTCCATGTTCAAACTCCCCTTTTTCAGATGCAAATATTTTATCGATAACCTTTTGTTTATTTTTGGTAAATACAATAAGCTTATCATCACCGAGAAATTCATCGGCTATGGCTTCTGTGGTGTGTAAATAACCACCTGAATTACCACGTAAATCTACTATTAATTGTTTTAAACCTTGCTTTTCTAAAGCATGTAAACCTTTTATAAACTCTTTGTAGGTCGTATTGGCAAAACGGGTTATTTTGATATATCCCAAGCTATCATTAAGCATGTAAAATGCAGGAACACTTGGCAATTTTACATTGTCTCGTTTTAATTGCACTGTAAAAAGGCTGTCTTTTGTTTTTCGATATACTTGTAGTGTGAGCTTCGAGCCTTTTTTGCCTTTCAATGTTTTTTTGATGGTATCTCCAGTAATGGTTTTACCTATTAATTGAATGCTGTCTGCTTTAAGAATACGATCTCCTGCTTTCAATCCTGCTTTTTCACTTGGACCATCTTGAATAATACGTGTAACATTAAGACTATCATTTAACATCATAAACTCAACTCCTATGCCAACAAAATTCCCTTCCATACTATTGTTTATAGCTTCCAGATCTTGGCTTGGTATATAAACAGAGTGCGGATCTAGCGAGTTCATTATTTTTTCAATGGCTACATTTAATAAACTATCGGTATTGACAGGATCTACATAATCATGATTAATAAAGTTGATTAGTTTTTTAACTTTTTGTTCTTGTGGATTTGTAGCAAAAAAGCTTCCTCCTCCATTTTTGAAATTGAGTTGACTTCCTAATACTATACCAATAGCTATAGCAAGTCCTAGTAATAACGGTATATAGTGTTTGTTATTTTTCAAGATTTTGGGTGATATTTATATGTTCTACTTGTACGCCTGCTTTTTCAAGAAACATTCTTCCTGATTCATCTTTGTAACGATCTAAATACACCACACGTGTTATTCCTGATTGAAAAATCAATTTGCTACAGTCTTTGCACGGCGACATGGTAATATAGAGTGTTGCATCTTGACAAGATTGGGTTGAGCCTGCTACTTTGAGTATAGCATTGGCTTCTGCATGGAGCACATGCCATTTGGTTACGCCTTGATTATCTTCGCAACAATTATCAAAACCTGATGGCGTGCCATTGTATCCATCGGAAATAATCATACGGTTTTTGACTATCAAAGCGCCAACTTTTTTACGATTACAATGTGATAATTTTGCCCACTCTTGTGCCATCTTAAGATAGGCAATATCATATTTTAACTGTTTTTTGCTCATAACTGAACAAAGGTAATTTTATTTATGAGAATAGCAATTGGAATACATGTTAAAATGTTTTATCTGCAGGTAATAGCATGAAAGAGGTTATTAAAAACTCCTCACACCGTGACTTGAAGTCACGGTGTGAGGAGTTCCAAATATTGATGGGTTTTAAAATCAATTTATACCTTAATCAATTAGCACCGGGTACTGTAGTGTATTGTGCAAAACTCCAAAAACACTGGAGTAGAAAATACAGTTTAATTGTTGTTTTCATAAGGCAATTGATTAAGGCGTTTTTTGTATTGTTTTTTGCAATGTTTCTCCGGTATCGGTCGTTACATGGATGGTATGCGTACCTATCGGTAAGTTTTGCAATAATTCAGGGTCATTGATTTGTATAGAATCCAAAGGTTGTGCCGTATAAGTACCTTGATTTTGTGTATAAATGCTCCCCTGTCTTACAAAACCTGTAAAACCATAATTACAAGGTCCATACACATTATCGCTAAGTTGTAATATTTTTATTGTTTTTCCTGCGTAATCAAAATAAGGAATGGCACTATACTTATCATAACTATTGAGTACAGAACCATAATGTGGATTTGCATCAGAACAACGATATACTTCATAATCAAAGCCTGGTTGGTAATAAGCAATTCGTGCCGTTCCATTTGAAGTAAAATTAATATTACTTGGTAATGCTATGGTTCGACTTGAAGCTGTATTTACATTTGATACTTTATAAGGCTCATACAAGCTGGCTTCATCTGTCATTAAAGGAGCAAATATAGCCATATTACTTGCTATCATGTTTCGCATACGTGTAGCTTGCCCGTTAGTAAAAGTACGTGACTGGTTGCAATGATTTGTATCATATTTGTCGTGAATAAATTTATCAAACATTATATTAAAATACTGTATATTGCTATAGAGTTCTCCTGTCATAGTAAAATGAGTGCCATCAAGATCCCAAGTGCTTGCATCTCGCACATTGTGATTTGCTAAAACACTATTATTGCAACTACAATTCGATAAATCTGCTGCCCAATCCCAATGACCTTGTGCACTTCCTGGAGGAGGTGGTACATAAAACAAATAGCGTTCAGTTGCTGCATTGGTATCTGTTACATGATCTCCTGCATATGTAGCATTATAAGGAGCTATAGTATTGGTTACATCTCTTGTAACTCGCTCACTGTAGTAAAATGTAGCCTCGTCATATTAACATCCTGATTACCATAGCGCCACCATCTTGCATAACCTCTAGAGGTGTGTAGCAGAAAGAAATTATGCCCTATTTCGTGAGGTACAAACCCACATAGCTTGTCATAAGGTGCTGCTGGTTCAATAGGATAGATAGTATTTGTGTATTCTCCAAATGGTTGAAACACGGCATAACTATATATTGACTCTGTTCCTAAAAGCATTCCACGCGCACCATCAGCTATACCTGGAGCATTTTGCACAATATAGAGATTAAAGGCATTATCTTGGTAGTAGGGTGCCCCTGTATCAGGGTTGTTGTTTGCTCTCACCCAGTCACGGACTTCATGAATGTCTAGATTTACAGGGTTAAGTAGATTGCTGTTTTTTATAATATCGTAACCTCTATATTTAAAAAAGATATTAAACGGGTTGTATTTTATATTCAAAGCTCGTATCGCTTCAAGCATAACTTCTTCTGTAATTAAGTCACCATCACCATTACCGTCATCAATATTGGTTGGGTTGGTTTGATGATATTGGTTGAAAGGATTAGGCGTAGTACCATCATCACTAACAAACTTATGAAAAAACACATTAAAAACATAGCGTACTGTAGTAGAAAAATCGCTAATAATAAGACTCGGAGCAGTAGCAATAGGTGACGTTAAACCTATCCTGCGAGCGCCTATAGCATTTGCTATAGTAGATTCATCAAAATCCGTACCACAAGTTGCTTTTTCTTGCGCATGCATACTTACACTAAAGTAAAGTAAAGTAAAGTAAAGTTTTTCATATAGTAATTAATTGAATGGTTAATACCACAAATGTATGTAAACAAAATGTTACTTGTTAAATATTTAAAACACAGCGATTAACGATGGTATTACTGGTGGAGTAAAATGACAACACTTTCTTATTTATAAATCTCATTGAAAATATATTATTATCAAAAAATTGTTTATTAAAAACTCCTCACACCGTGACTTGAAGTCACGCCTACATAATTTTGATCTAGTATTACTTCTTCATCAACACCATCAACATAACTACCTCCAATATCAGAATGTACAACTGGTAAAAATTTCTCAGTTCCTCTACTACCTGCACTATTAATATTGGTTAGTCTAAAATTAACACGATGTTCGTCTGATTCCGCCAAGTGTTATGTGCTTTGCTAACAGCGTTTAAGTGTAAACCTCTTTAGTCAAACGGTATTCAGGTAGGTAAGCACCTACGCCTGTAATGGCAGCTGTAATTTTGTTCATAAAACTATTTTTGTTCATAAAACAGAAGACAAATTAATAAAATAAAAAGCAGAAAAAGGGTGTTTTTTCTGCTTTTATTATAATTTTTATTGATTTTAAATAAGAAAAACTTTAAAAAAATAAAGGTCCTCTGTCTTTTCTTAAAAAAAGATTATGCTACTTCTTCTGTTTCAGTATTGTCAATCAATACTTGCCCTCTGTAGTACAATTTACCTTCGTGCCAATGTGCTCTATGGTATAAATGTGCTTCTCCAGTTGTTGGATCAGTTGCAATTTGAGGAACAGAAGCTTTATAATGTGTTCTTCTTTTGTTTCTTCTTTGTTTCGATATTTTTCTCTTAGGATGTGCCATTTTTCCTTGTTTTTATTTTATTAATCCTTTTAATTTATTCCAACGAGGATCTACTTCCTCACTTTCTTCGTTTATTTTTGGTTCTAATGCGCTTAATTTTTCTAATATATCAGATTCTAATGTGCCATCTAGTACGCCAGGATGTACTCTCTTAACTGGAATAGTGAGCAATACCATTTCATAAATGTACTGTGCTATATTCAGTTCGTAGGTGTTATGTGGAACTATAACTAGTTCTTCATTGTCATTGTTTAATGCATCGCCAAACTTGACAACCAAACGCATTGAACCATTAATTGGTTCTTGGTAAGGTTCTGTAGTTACATCACAATTTACACCAATATTTCCTGATGTGTTAAAGGTAAATTCTAGCATATTTGGTTTTTTAACCAAGGCTATAACTACTTTTAATGTTACATCATTAAATTCTGTATAATCAAAAAGTTCAAAGAACGAATTATCTATATCGTACTCAAACTGATGATTTCCGTCTTTCAATCCTATAAAAGATATCGTATAATCCTTTAATTTCTTCATTATTCATCAATTATGAGCCCGCAAAGATAGTAATTTATTTATAACAAAAAATAGTTATCAACAAAAATATGCAGTTTTTCACAAATTTTTTATTTAAATGTAGGTTTTTATATCATTTTTAATTTATTAAAATCCTATAAAAAACTAAAGACCAATTTATTATAAGACTAAAGATAAAATATTGATACTAATTTTATGATAAAAAATTGACTTTGCAGAAAATGGAATGATTTTAGTCGGACAACAATATTTTTAATTTTATCTTTGCCAACATTATGTTAGATTTGAGATATATATTAGCTATTATAGGCTTTGCTGTTGCACGTATTAGGGGTGCTATGATTGGTTTTTTTCTTGGGGCATTACTTCAAGAACTATTTGCTGATAAAACAAAAAGTACTTTTAATGGACAAAACACTTACCGAAATAACAGAAATCAAAAAGCACTAGATTTTGAATTGAATTTACTACGTCTTTCTGCTTTTGTGATAAAAGCTGATGGTATAACAAGTCAAAAAGAATTGGACTTTGTGCGTATGGAGTTTGTTCGTATGTTTGGAAAGGAACATGCTAATCGTGTTTTTCAACTTTTTAAGCGCGTAAAACATACTAAAAGCACACTTCATGAAGTGTGTGCTGTAATGCGTCAAGGTATGCCTTCAGCTGTACGCTCGCAATTATTGCATTATTTATTTAAAATAGCACTGGCAGATGGTGAGATAAGCAATCAAGAGGTTGCTGTGTTGGCTCAAATTGCACAGCAATTACGTATTCCTGAGCGTGAATTTTATGCTATTAAAGCGATGTTTATGGGCTATAATCAGCGCTCAAGTAACTCTAGAAGTAACACAACACGTAGTAGTTATACGCTCAGTGCTGCTTATACTATTTTGGAGTTAAAACCAAGTGCTACAGATGCTGAAGTCAAAAAAGCATATCGTAGTTTAGTTAAAAAATATCACCCTGATAAGCTGCAACACCTCGGCAAGGTTCATGTAAAAGCTGCAGAAGAAAAGTTTAAAAAAATACAAGAATCTTACGAGCTTATACGCACAAAACGCGGTATGAAATAGTTTTTTATTTTAAAACTACGCCTGTGGAATTATCATGTTTTTTTTATAAACAGGTTTGTAGAGTAAAACACTCAAAAGCATTCCTATAATAAATAGGAAACTGAAAGAATAAAACTCATTATTATCAATAATATCACTTTGCTCTAATAAAACCAGAAACATGAGTAGTAAAAAGCTAAAAACAACATGGCTTACTATTTGAAATACTTGACTCCATTTAGATTTGGCAATAAACGCTTGAAAATAGACAAAAAGACTTATCATAATATATACCAAGTAAAATGAGCTTTCCCCAGCACTAGAAATACCTAATATAACAGATACAACACCTATAAATATAGCAAGCAAAACACTAAATAAAACGGCATAACCAAATTGTGCCAAAGGTACCGAAACAAATACCCATAGTATAAGTGCAATAATAACTGAGAATATTAAAATACCTAACAAAACTTTAAAAAAGTCATCAATATCGTTGTAATACCTATCATAATTACTAATCATATAATCATAGGCTCTTCCAGGACTATTATAGGTTGACGATGTCGGTTTTTGATACAATGAAAATTCAGTATTGGTATCTTGACTAAAATAAAATTGCTT
>JALSVQ010000051.1 GCA_027073495.1 Flavobacteriaceae bacterium
TATTGAATCTGTAAACCGAATTTTGGCAGATATAAAAGCACAAGATAAGCCAACACTATTGGTTTTTAATAAAATAGACGCTTATACACACGAAACTATTGCTGAAGATGATTTAGAAACCATACGAAGCAAGAAACATTACACATTAGAAGATTGGGAGAAAACATGGATGGCAAAAATAGGTGATAATACCCTTTTTATAGCTGCAATAAACAAAGAAAACTTGGATAAGTTTAAAAAGAAAGTTTATACAGCTGTGCGTAAACTACACATCCAACGCTTTCCGTATAACAACTTCTTATACCCTGATGTTGAGGATGTAAAACTATAGTGTATTAGTAGCTCCAATGAAAAACTAAAGACCGCTTGCTATTAGAGAAAAGATAATAGTCTTAATTAAAATAGTATATTTTACAAAATAAAACCGCTGCAAGCAGATGCTTGACAGCGGTTTTGAACTAAAAAACTAAAAACTCTCGTTTAATGCTTGCTAACAAGCATTGATATTTTAAATAATCTCGAATACTTTTAAAGCATTAACAATAGCTAACACTATAAAAAGTACAGCAAGAATATAGTTAATATTTTTTGCTATAAATTGAGCTTTTTTTGCAATTACTTCAGCAAATGAAGCGTATATTGTAAAAATAGTAAATGCACCCATTGCAGCTCCTGCTACAAAAATATATTGAAAAGGAGCTACTAAAGACATCCCAGATCCTTTGGCAGCAACTAAATAAAAAGGTACTGCAAGCATATTTAATGAAGACATTCCAAGACCAATTATATAGCTAGAACCTTCTTTGTCTTTTCCTTCTGCTTTAAATTCTTTTTTGGCTTGCTTATAGAAAAAGAAAGCTAATGCTACTAATACAAATATAGCAGCTGTTTGTAATTTTGTAATAATGTCTGGCGTAATTTTTTCGGCAAAATATACTGCTACAAAGGCTTGTACGATAACCATTGTTGCTGCTCCTGCGGCAAATTTAATTCCGTTTGCTCGTCCTTTTTCCAAACTTGTTTTGGCTGCAGTCATATTGAGCATAGATGGCGCAATAAGCCCTAAAAAAGCTGCAATAAACCCAATGCCAAAAGGTGATAAATATTCCATTTTAATTATTATTTAGTTAGATATAAGTAGCTTGCTTTTTTACAAAGCAAGCTACTGTATTAAAAATTTATATTAAGCTTCTTTTACATAATGCCCTTCAGGAACTGGCATTGGAGCATCTACTCCAGCTATCTTACCATTTTCTGTATTGGCTTCTATTTCTCCTTGAAGATCTTCCGTATTCATATGAACTAGGTTTACTGGTTTTAAACCAATATTTTGAGCTCCTTTTTTCAATAAATGTCTTAAGAAAAACACTAACAGCAAAAACCATGCAAACATAACCAATTTTTGAACTGTTGGATTGTCAGATATTAGAGAGTATATTTCTCTTTTGTCAGAAATCAAACCAGGAGTACCATCATCGTGAGTACCAAAAAGTACTGTTTTATTTAAGAAATCATGATGCGCATGAGCGAACAATGTATATGGAAGGTATCCTACAGAAAAACCAACAAAACCAACTAAAGTATTCAAATATCCCATACCAATACGCATATAAGAACGAATTTCACAACCAACTAATGTTACAGCTCCAAATCCTAAAGAAAGCCCTCCTAAGAAATTACCTGCTGTAAGACCAGCTTTAAGACCTGTTCCTAATTTTGGTGAAATACCAAAGAACGTCCAAGCGATAAGCATAAATGCAAGCATCAATACCCAAGTAGTTACTACTCCAATAATTGGTGCATAAGAACGCATCAAAGTACGTGTAATTTTAGGCACTCCCATTTTTGCAAATTTTTCATCATTTTTGGTCATATCTCCAGCAGTTTCTAGTGATACTAAAGAACA
>JALSVQ010000052.1 GCA_027073495.1 Flavobacteriaceae bacterium
ACCTTGCACATTATAACTTAAATTTGCATCAAATTTTTCGTTAGAAATATTAAATGAACTATTTATGATAAAAGGAGATTGTCCTTGCATGCTTCTAAATTGGTCTATATCTTCATTTGTTCTTGCATTTTCTTGTCTTAATTCATATTCGGTTTTACCGTTTGTATTAACCACAACGTTTTTAGTATCTACTTTAGATATTAAATAGGTAAAATTAGCACCAACCGAAACGTTTAATTTTGCATCTTCTCTAGACAAACGTTTTTTAATTTCGAATTCACCACCATACACAACTGCAGTTCCAGCATTTTTTGGTTGAATATTATTAGGACTTAATTGAAATGGTACAATTTCTATAGGATTTGTAAAGTTTTTGTAAAAACCACTTAATGAAATCATTTCTCCGGATTTAAAGAAATTCTCCCAACGAATATCTACATTATCTATATTAGTTTCTTTTAAATCTAAATTACCAATAAATAAATTTTGAGAAATAGGGTCAAAAATGTGTGCATTAGACTTTTCTTTAAATGATGGTCTCGCAACGGTTTTAGCATAAGACAATCTAAGGTTTGCTTTATCTGAAAGTGCATAGATAAAATTTAAAGAAGGTAGAATAACCAACTCGTTGTGTACTTGTTTTTTAAATATCTGGTTGTTAAAATAACCATCATAATCTATACTTGCGTTTTCAACTCTTACACCATACACGGCTTTTAATTTGTTAGAAGCCTTAACTTGGTTCATTACATAGACTGCAATAGTATTGCTAAATGAATTGTATTGATTATTTAAGTCTTCAAACCCTTGTACAAAAACACCTGACTGAGACGTTGCGTTCCAGATATTTGCATTATCTAAAATTGTATTTGGATCTTCAGTAAAGTTATTAAAATCTGATGTAGAATTAATGCAATAATTTAAAATTTCATAATCTCTATTTTTAAATGTATTTGCAAAACCAAATTTTAGTTTTGAATTATCATCATTTAAAAAGTTAAAACGATAAATAACATCTGCTCTTGTTGAAATATTGGTTTCAGTTAAAGTCCGAAAGTTTCTACTAATGCCTGCACCATCACCCAATTGTAAATCAAAAGTATTCGTTTCACTATCAAAAGATAATCTGCTAGACCTAACATCTGGTTCTAAAATACTAGAATAAGTTGGTGAAACTTTCCACACTACATTAAATTTATTTTCATTAAGATAATGATTACCTTTTAGAATTAAATTGGTAACCGATCTTTGAGAATATTGAATTGCGTCTTTATAAAGCGTTGAATTAGTTTCGTCAAAATCTTGCGATATATAATCTGCTGCTTGACCATTACCATTTTGACTATGAAATATAGATGCAGCGTATTTACTTTTATTAAATTTCATTGCACCACCAATTAAACCACTCCAGATAACATCGTTTTTTCCTAAAGTCCCTTGAGTTACCTCTCTTTTATCTAGTTTATTTACATTGGTATCAGCATCTTTAAAAAAGACACCCTGAACTACGTCATCGTAAAAAGTATAATTATTAGCGTAATTAAATGCTAAATTCAATCCTAAAGTAACTTTTTCTTTTTCGTATTGATTACCAAAACTGATGTTGTAATTCTGATCTAAAAAAGAATTAGCACCTTTTTTAACACCCAACTCTTTTGAAAAACTGTTGGTTAAATTAGTTAAGTTTGGATCGTTTAAAGATTCATCTGGAATTATTATATTAGGATTAAAGTTTAATTTTCTAGAATTATTACCAAAACCTAACCAGTCTAAACTACCTTGTTGGTATAAAATAAAATCATCATTAAAATGCATGTTGTTTGTATAACCATAGCCTAAACCAATTTCAAATGTTTTTTTTCTTGGAAAATCTTTTGTGGTAATATCAACTAAACCACCAGTAAAGTCACCAGGCAAATCTGGCGAAAAAGTTTTGTAAACCACTATATTGTCAATTAGGTTAGTTGGGAACAGATCCATTTGAACCGTATTCTTGTCAGGATCTAACCCTGGTATAGAAACACCATTTAAAGTGGTTTTTGTATATCGATCACTTAAACCTCTTACATAAATATATTTACCATTTTCTACTGAAATACCAGTTACTCTTTTTATAGCACTTGCAATATTGGCATCACCATTTTTACTAATAGATTCAAAAGAAATAGCATCTAGGAATTTTGGTGACTTTTTTTGCATAGTCAGTACTGCTGATTCAGTACGCTTTGTTTTTGTAGAAGTTATAATAATTTCTTCTAATTGTAAATTTGATGGATCAATAGTTATATCTAAAGATTTAACCTCATTATCGTTAATAATTGTATTTTCAATTTTTATAGTATTATACCCTAATGAAGATATTACTACTGTGTATGTTCCTGCAGTAACTTGTAATGAATAATTACCATCAAAATCAGTGGCTGTGCCAATTTTAGTGCCTTCAATTATTACGTTTGCACTCATTACAGGTTCACCATTAGAACTATCAATTACAGTTCCTCTAATAATTCCAGTTGCAAAAATTGAATTTGTAATAAATAATGTAACTAAAATTAGTATGTTTTTTTTCATTTTGAAAGATTTTTAAACAATTAAAGTTCTCTATAAAATTAATAGAGAGCTCTAATTCAACTTAATTTAAATAATTATTATTAATGAGATATTTTAAAATTTGTTGTTTATTGCAGTCCAAGTCCAACCATCAAATTCACTTTGACTTACACCGTTAGATGTCGCTCCGTTTGAATTACCTGCAACGCTATAGATAGCATCTGCCTCAGCTTGAGTTCCAGCTGGCAAAGTACAAGTAATAGGTGGTGTTTCACCATTATCTGATTTAGTATAAACGTCTAAAGTAGCATCTGTTTTATTAGTTTCTACTACTAAAGAAGTTGCTAAGTAATTAGTATAAGCATCTGTATCAGCTGTTGTACAGTCAGTATCAAATTTTGCACTAACCTTAAATTTAGTTAAACCAGTAAAATCGTTATTTTTAATAACACCTTGTGCTTTAGATTTTAAATCTACAGAACCATCTAAGGTTTTAGAAATAAACGTACAATTTTCTACAGTAAATAAACCATTTACATGAGTGCTGTTTTCAGGACCATCAATTTCTAAAAATTCATCACCAGTATTGTTGTAAATAACCATCGAATTTTTAAAAGATCCAGAAAAATTTTGATCAATATCAAAAGCATCATCTTGCTGATAAGAAACTAATGCATGGTTAATATCAACAGAGCCTCCAAAACACTCTATTCCATCATCTAAATTAGCTACAACCTCAACATAATCAATTGTTGTTCCAAAGCCAACACCACCTAGGGTTAGACCATTTATTTCATTACCGTCACCAATAGTTATACCGCCATGTCTAATAGAAACATAAGTTATAACTCCAGAATTGTCAGTATCATCATTACCACCATAAGTACCATAACTCTCATCGGCAGGAATACCCTCTATTTGTGCTTCAGTATCACCAATTTTTGCAGAAACTTTTGCATTACCTAAAACAATAACTCCTCCCCATTTTTGAGCATCTGTTTCATCTAAATTAGTTCCTGTTTTTTGCCCAACTTCTATATTATCTAAAACTGTTGTAAAAATAATAGGAGCATTAGAGGTTCCTTGAGCCATTAACTTACCACCTCTTGCAACAATAAGTGCAGCTGCATTTAATCCATCACCTTGTTGTCCTTTAACAATAGTGCCTGGTTGAATAGTTAAAGTAATTCCTGATGGCACAATAACTTTGCCATCTAATTCATAAATTCTATCTGCAGTCCAAGTTTCATTACTAGTTAATTCTCCAGTTTTTACCTCATTGTCTGAAGTTATTATCGGATCATTACCATCATCCCTTTTACACGATATAAATACGATTGTAAATATTCCCAATACTAATAAGCTTTTTAATAAATTTTGTTTTAACATCTATTTTTAGTTTAATTATTAATAAAAAATTATACCACAAAAGTAATAGACAATATTAAAATTTTAGTAAAATGAATTTTAAGTTTATATTAATAAAAATATGAAATTATTAATGTAAAATTAACATTAAAAATCTGGTTTTTTATTAATAATTTTAGAGACTAAATAAACTGTTTTAAAATAAAAACTATATTATTTTCTCTATGAAGGCAAAAGCATAAAAAAAAATTAAACTCTAATTTGTAAATTATTTATAAGACCGGTTCTATCACTGCTCTTCGTCTAAAATTTTTTCGTTTTACTCTTTTTTGATATTCGGTATCTCGTTTTAAAGGTCTATAATCTGGTGTGAGTATTTTTGTATTTCTTATTTGTTTTTGCCCTTTTCCTCCTCTGTCATAGATTAGCTCTTTAGGATTGTAATCTATAGTTTCTTGCATTTGCTCTAGTAAAGGCTCAATAGTTTTACTATCATGTGGATTGCCTTCAAAACTTTTGATTGCTGTAATGACTAATGTTTTAAATGTTGTGGTTAGACCTACTTTGCTTCCAAATTCGTATTGTTTATATGCTTTCCCTTTTGCGATACAAGCAGTAAATGGTTTACACTACTTTAGTTTAAAATATATATTAAGGAAAAAATTGAAATAAAAATCCATAATGTTACTGCCAATACAATAGGCTTCATTCCTGTAGATTTCAAATCTTTTATAGAAATGGTAGAACCTACAAGAAATAGTGTTGTTACTAGCAATCGTTTAGCTATTAATACAATAAAATTAGTAGCTGATTTAGGCAAAATATGAAAACTATTAATAATAATCGCAATAATAAATAAAACAATAAAGTAAGGAATTTTTATTTTTTCTCCTTTTGTTTTGAATAGGAACATTGAAAAAATTGATAGCGGAATAATCCACAAAGTTCTAGACAGTTTTACTGTTGTAGCTATTCTCAAGGCTTCATCTCCATAACCTAATGCGGCTCCGACCACTGAACTTGTATCGTGTATAGCAATAGCACACCATAAACCAAATTGTTCTTGTGTTAAATTTAGATAATGACCAACTACAGGAAATAGAAACAACGCAATAGAGTTTAACAGAAATACGATACCTAAAGCAATACTTATCGTTTTACTTTTAGCTTTAATTACTGGAGAAATCGCAGCAATTGCACTTCCACCACAAATTGCTGTTCCAGATGTAATTAGATGACCTAGTTTTAAATCTAACTTTAAAATTCTTGTTAACAATAAACCCAACGAAACAGTTAAAAATATTGAATATATAGTTAAACTTAATCCCGCTTTACTTGTTTCTAAAGTTTCTTTAATAAACATTCCAAAACCCAGACCTACAACTGAAATTTTTAAAAAATAATGAATTGCTTTATGACTGTATTCTTTAAATGGATTACTGAATATAAGTGTATATACAAAACCTAGTAATAATGCTATTGGACTGTTTATAACACCTAAAAAGGCAATAAGGATTATAAAAAAATAAATCACTTTTGAAAAAATAGTTTTCATATCATTTAATATTATTTGCTACAAAAGTAGATTTATTTAATAACCTTTAAGCAAATTAGTTAGTTATATGAGATAACTAAAAGTTATAATTGAAGCGAATATACTTTTCGAAATAATCCAGATTATTTGAAAGATAACCTGTTCTTTTGACAAAATAAAACCATCTTTCAATACTTAATTCTTTAATATCTATAATTTTGAATTTATTATTTAACAACTCTTCAGTGATAGCATGAATTGAAAGAAGCGCATAAGCATCAGAATTGTATAAATAATTTTTAATAGCTTCAGTACTATTTAAAGTTACTGTTACATTAAGATTTTTAATATTGTTTTTCAATAAAAATTCATCAATAATTACTTTCGTTCCAGAACCTTTTTCACGTACAATCATTGGAATTTCTTGTAACTTTTCAATATCAATAATACCTTTTTTAAAAGAATTATTATTAATATTGGTTACTAAGACAATTTCATCTTTAATAAAGTTTTTAAATTGCAACTTTGGATTTGAAATACTTCCTTCAGTAATTCCAAAATCAATTTCCTGATTCAAAATTAAATTTTCAATATTTTTGGAATTATCACTAATTATATTAAATTTTGTTTCAGGAAATTGCACTCTAAATTTAGCAATTATTTTAGGTATAATATAATTAGCCAAGGTAGTGCTTACTCCAAAGGCTATTAACTTTGGAAAGCTTTCTTTTTTATGCAAAAATTGTTCATCCATTTCAGAATAGATAGCCAAAATCTTATTGACATATATAAGAAATGCTTTTCCTTCTTTGGTCATTTCTATCGAGTTCCTTTTCCGAATAAATAGTGTTGTTTTATATTCTTGCTCTAATTTTTTAATTGTCTTAGATATAGCAGGTTGCGAAATGTACAATTGCTCAGCTGCTTTTGTAAAACTTAAATGTTTAGCAACGATTTTGAATATATGAAACTTGGTTTTCATCAGCTTGTGGACAATGGTTTAAATAAGAAGCGTTGATGTTTAAAACAGACTTCATTTCGGTCTAGCGGTTAGCCAAATGCACTATATTTTTTCTTACGAATCCTAAAGTCTTATATTTTAAACACTTTATTCAAAAGAGAAAAACCGCAATTAGGTATAACACTATCTACCTAACCAACGGTGCTCCTTTTAAGATACTTTCATCGGCTTGAGATTCAAAAGTTTCAAAGTTTTTATGAAATGATTTAGCCAAAACAGTTGCTTTGTCATCATACGCTTTTTTATCTTCCCAAGTATTTCTAGGATTCAATAAGTCTGCAGGTACATTTGGACATTCTTGAGGCACTTCAAGACCAAAAATAGCATCTTTTTTATAAGATACGGTATTCAATTCGCCATTTAAAGCAGC
>JALSVQ010000053.1 GCA_027073495.1 Flavobacteriaceae bacterium
AAACATTCTATTGTTATTCTGAAAAAGAAAAACAAGTAGCCAAAACTAAATTACGTGGTAAAGCAGAAATCACACGATTTAAAGGTTTGGGAGAGATTTCTCCTAATGAATTTGTACATTTTATAGGAAAAGACATTCGTCTAGAACCTGTTATGCTTGACAATACTGTTTCTATAGAAGAAATGCTGTCATTTTATATGGGAAAAAATACACCAACACGTCAAAAATTTATTATAGAAAATCTAAAAGTAGAAGTTGATTTAATCGAAGAAGAAAACTAAGCAATGAGCGAAGAAGAAGCATTATATAACGAACAACCTCAAGAGGAAACCATTACCAAAGTTACTGGTATGTACAAAGAGTGGTTTCTAGATTACGCCTCATACGTAATTCTTGAACGTGCTGTACCTGCGCTAAATGATGGTTTAAAACCCGTACAACGCCGTATTCTTCAATCGATGAAAGACCTTGATGATGGGCGCTACAACAAAGTAGCGAATCTTGTTGGTCATACTATGCAATATCACCCGCACGGTGATGCTAGTATTGGCGATGCCTTGGTTCAACTCGGTCAAAAAGAACTCCTTATTGATATGCAAGGGAACTGGGGAAACATTCTCACAGGTGACCGCGCAGCAGCACCACGTTATATTGAAGCGCGATTATCTAAATTTGCACTCGAAGTAGTTTTTAATCCTAAAACTACAGATTGGCAACTGTCCTATGATGGGCGTAGAAAAGAACCGATACATCTTCCTGTGAAATTTCCTTTGCTACTTGCTCAAGGCGCAGAAGGAATAGCCGTTGGATTATCAACCAAAATAATGCCGCATAACTTTAATGAATTAATAGATGCTTCTATTAAAATATTAAAAGGACAAAAAGCAGTTATTTACCCAGATTTTTTAACAGGTGGTATTGCAGATTTCAGTAATTATAATGATGGAAAACGTGGCGGACGTATTCGTGTGCGCGCTAAAATAGCACAAGAGAATAAGAATACGCTACTTATTACCGAAATACCTTTTGGCACAACAACATCTTCTTTGATTGACAGTATTCTTAAAGCGAATGACAAAGGAAAAATTAAAATAAAAAAGATAGAAGATAATACGGCAGCCGAAGTAGAAATTCGCGTGCATTTACATAACGGCATATCGCCAGACAAAATGATTGATGCGCTTTTTGCTTTTACCAATTGCGAAATTGCTATCTCACCACTCGCTTGTGTTATAGAAGACAATAAGCCCATTTTTATAGGCGTCTCAGAACAATTAACACATTCTACTTTTCACACCAAAGAATTATTAAAGCAAGAACTTGAAATTCAGCTTAACGAGCTACAAGAACAATGGCATTTTGCATCTTTAGAACGTATTTTTATAGAAAATAGAATCTACCGTGATATTGAAGAAGAAGAAACTTGGGATGGTGTGATTCAAGCTATCGATACAGGTTTAAAACCACATATAAAACACCTAAAACGTGCCATTACAGTAGAAGATATTACACGTCTGACTGAAATTCGTATTAAAAAAATATCAAAATTTGATATTGACAAAGCCAAACAACATATTGAAGCTTTAGAAGAAAAAATAGCCGAAGTAAAACATCATTTAGACAATCTAACTGATTATGCTATAGATTACTTCAAAAATTTGAAGAAAAAATATGGCAAAGGTAAAGAACGCAAAACAGAAATACGAACTTTTGATGATATTGTGGCAACCAAAGTAGTGATGCGCAATACCAAACTGTATGTTAACCGTGAAGAAGGTTTTCTCGGCACATCACTCAAAAAAGATGAGTTTGTTGCAGAATGTTCAGACATAGATGATATCATTGTCTTTTTGGCTGATGGTAAAATGATAGTAACCAAGGTAGCCAGTAAAACATTTATAGGAAAAAACATTATACACATAGCCGTCTTTAAGAAAAAAGACAAGCGTACCATCTACAATATGATTTATAGAGATGGCAGCAAAGGAGCTAGTTTTATCAAACGTTTTGCCGTAACAAGTATTACACGAGACAGAATGTATGATTTGACTCAAGGAAACAAAGGTTCAAAAGTATGGTATTTTACAGCCAATCCTAATGGCGAAGCAGAAACGATTACTGTTTACCTAAGAGCAGTTGGAAATATCAAAAAACTCAAATGGGAAATAAATTTTGCAGACCTTGCTGTAAAAGGGCGTGGCGTAAGAGGAAATACCGTGACCAAATACGCAATTAAGAAAATAGAACTTAAAGAAAAAGGGAAATCAACATTAAAACCACGAAAAGTATGGTTTGATGATGCCGTACAACGCCTTAATGTTGATGGTCGTGGCGAATTATTAGGCGAATTTACAGCCGATGATAAAATATTGGTTGCCACCCAAAGTGGCTTTGCAAAACTCTATTCTACAGAGCTCACCAACCACTTCCCTACTGATATGATTATTTTAGAAAAATGGGATAGTAACAAACCGTTTTCGATAGTTTATTATAATGGAGAAAAGGAACGATACTACGTAAAACGTTTCTTAATTGAAAACAAAGACAGCGAACAAGTATTTATAAATGAACATCCAAAGACTAAGGTAATGCTCATTGCAAATGACTACCGTCCAATGGCAGAAGTTATTTTTTCGAAACGCAGCCTTGCTCCTATTACTATTAATTTTGAAGAATTTATAAGCATTAAAGGAGTTAGTGTTCTAGGAAACCAACTTACTACAGATAAAATAAAAACAATCAATCTATTAGATCCACTCCCATATGAAGAACAAAAAATTGAAGAAATTGAAGTCATAAATCCTGATGTGATTGCAAACACAGATGACAATCCTCCAAAAATAGATGACGATGGACAAATCAATTTATTCTAGTTTAAGTCTAAAAAATAGTTTAACACTTACAGTAAGCACTTTACTACTAACAGCTTGCTCATATAATATTGACAATACAATGACCAACATAAAAGCACCAAAAGCTAAAAAAATAGCCAAAGAATTAAAAAAGCACGGAGACATCCGCATTGACAATTATTATTGGCTCAATGATAGAGAAAATCCAGAAGTTATCAAGTATTTAGAAGCAGAAAACAATTATTTTGATGCTCACATGAAACATACGAATGCCTTTCAAAAAGCACTCTTTGAAGAAATGAAAGGGCGTATCAAAGAAGATGACGAATCGGTTCCTTACAAAAAGAATGGCTATTACTACATCACGCGTTTTGAAAAAGGAAAAGAATATCCAATATATTCAAGAAAAAAAGAAACATTAGATGCCGATGAAGAAATTCTTTTTGACGTTAATGAAATGGCAAAAGGACATGACTATTATCAATTAGGAAGCTTTAAAATAAGCCCTAATAACAAGCTTGCAGCCTTTAGTTTTGACACTATAAGCCGCAGGCAATATAATGTACTTATCAAAAACTTGGAAACAGGCGAGATCTATCCTGAGGAAATCAAAAACACTACAGGTGGTATGACTTGGGCTAATGATAATAAAACACTATTTTATACAAACAAAGACGAAACGACACTACGCTCTGACAAGATTATGAAGCATCGTTTAGGAACAGCAGTCATAGAAGATACACTTGTTTACGAAGAAAAAGATGATACCTTTTCTACCTTTGTTTACAAAACCAAATCTAGCCAATATCTAGTTATTGGTTCGAGCAGCACATTAACATCAGAATATCAAATACTTGATGCAGACAAACCTAATGATAATTTTCAATTATTTCAAAAAAGAATACACGGCTTAGAATACGATATTTCGCATTTTGATAATCATTTTTATATTAATACCAATGCTGATGGCGCAAGCAATTTTAAATTAATGCGTTGCCCAATTGGTAAAACAACCAAAACGAATTGGCAAGAAGTCATTCCACATCGTGAAGACACACTCTTAGAAGGCCTTGAAATATTCAAGGATTATTTGGTATTGGAAGAACGTACCAATGGTTTAAATAAAATACGCATTAAACGCTGGGATAATACAGCCGATTACTATTTACCTTTTAAAGAAGAAACCTACGCAGCATACACCTATTATAACCCTGAATTTGACACTAATATATTACGCTATGGTTATCAATCTATGACAACACCTAGTTCGGTTATAGATTTTGATATGGATAACCAAACCCAACAAATTGTAAAAGAGCAAGAAGTACTAGGTGGAAAGTTCAAAAAAGAAAATTACGAATCCAAACGTCTTTGGGCTACTGCAAAAGATGGCACAAAAATACCAATATCTATAGTTTACAGAAAAGGAATTCAATTAGATGGTAAAAACCCTTTATTACTTTATGGTTACGGTTCATATGGTTATACTATTGACCCTTCATTTAGCACCAATAGATTAAGCCTCTTAGATCGCGGATTTATATTTGCCATAGCACATATCCGTGGGAGTGAATATTTAGGACGGAAATGGTATGAAGATGGAAAATTATTACACAAAAAAAACACATTTACAGATTTTAATACTTGCGCACATTATTTGATAGCTGAAAACTACACATCATCAAATCATATTTATGCTATGGGTGGCTCTGCTGGAGGACTTCTTATGGGAGCTATCCTCAACTTAGAGCCTGAATTATACAATGGTGTTGTAGCAGCAGTACCTTTTGTAGATGTAATAACAACAATGCTTGATGACAGTATTCCGCTTACTACAGGAGAATATGATGAATGGGGAAACCCAAATGAGAAAGAATTTTATGATTACATGCTTTCCTATTCACCTTATGACCAAGTAAAAGCCGTAGCTTATACCAATTTACTTGTCACAACAGGTTTGCATGACAGTCAAGTACAGTATTGGGAACCTGCTAAATGGGTTGCCAAGCTACGTGAATTAAAAAAAGAGGGAAAGAAACTTTTGTTACATACAAACATGACAGCAGGTCACGGCGGTGCTTCAGGGCGTTTTGAAGCTTTAAAAGAAACCGCTAGAGACTATGCATTCATTTTTGACCTCGAAGAAATTAAAAAGTAATTATTTTTACTTATATTTGCAAAGTTAAATTGCAAAGTGCATAACAAATAAATCATTGCACTTATAAATTTGATTCTATGGATAAAAAAATACAGGCGTTTGATAACGTATTAGAACTTATCGCAAACACGCCACTTATAAAAATTGACAAATTAACTGCAGAAATACCTGGTAACTTCTTCGCAAAAGTAGAAGCTTTTAATCCAGGACATTCTACAAAAGATCGTATTGCACTTCATATTATAGAAGAGGCAGAACGTCAAGGTATTCTTACACCTGGCGATACTATAATAGAAACTACCTCTGGTAATACTGGATTTAGTTTAGCTATGGTAAGTGCTATTAAAGGGTATAGTTGTATTCTTGCAGTAAGTTCAAAATCATCATTAGACAAAATAGATATGCTTAAAGCTATGGGAGCTAAAGTATATGTATGTCCAGCACATGTAAGTGCTGATGATCCACGTTCTTACTATCAAGTAGCAAAAAGACTTCACGAAGAGACAAAAGGATCTGTGTACATTAATCAATACTTTAATCAATTGAATATTGATGCACATTACAAAAGCACAGGACCTGAGATTTGGAAACAAACCAATGGTAAAATTACCCATTTAGTTGCCGCTAGTGGAACTGGAGGTACAATCTCAGGAACAGCAAAATTCTTAAAAGAGCAAAATCCAAATATTCGTATTCTTGGTGTTGATGCTTTTGGTTCTGTATTGAAAAAATATCACGAATCTCGAGAATTTGATGCTAATGAAATCTATCCTTACCGTATTGAAGGTTTAGGTAAAAACTTAATACCAACAGCAACAAATTTTGACGTAATAGACCAATTTGAAAAAGTAACTGATGAATCTGCTGCTCATAAAGCAAAGCAAATAGCGCGTACTGAGGGTTTATTTGTAGGATACACATCAGGAGCTGTAATGCAAGCTGTAGAACAATATGCTGCTATGGGAGAATTTGATGAAAATTCTAATGTAGTCGTTATATTTCCAGATCACGGTTCACGTTATATGAGTAAAATATACAGTGACAAATGGATGAACGCTCAAGGATTTTATGACACTAAAAATCATGAAGAAGAATTGAAAGTAGAATTCATTAAATAAAAATAAAACAAAACCTAAATTAAAAAAAGACTGTGATTAAATCGCAGTCTTTTTTTTGATAATACATATATTATGCATGCATAAGAATTGTTAAATTATTTTACTAAGAAAAAAAAAAATAGTACTTTTGCTTTCTACTTAAATTAAATAAGAATGAAAGATTTATTTGATAGAATATATAAAGATAAAGGACCGCTAGGAAAATGGGCTGATCAAGCAGAAGGTTATTTTGCCTTCCCTAAACTAGAAGGACCAATTTCAAACCATATGCAGTTTGGCGGAAAAGAAGTAATCACTTGGAGTATCAATGATTATTTGGGACTTGCCAATCATCCTGAAGTATTAAAAGCAGATGCAGAAGCTGCTGCGCAATACGGAATGGCTTACCCAATGGGAGCTCGTATGATGTCTGGTCACAGCAAATACCATGAACAATTAGAAGAAGAATGTGCTGCCTTTGTAGACAAAGAAGCTGCATATTTAGCCAATTTTGGTTATCAAGGTATGGTATCTGCTATTGATGCATTAGTTTCCAAAAATGATGTTATTGTTTATGATATGGACACCCATGCTTGTATCATTGATGGTGTGAGACTTCACGCAGGAAAACGTTTTGTTTACAGACATAATGACATGGAAAGTTTTGAAAAAAA
>JALSVQ010000054.1 GCA_027073495.1 Flavobacteriaceae bacterium
TTTTAAGGCTACTGTGATTAATTATTAATAGAATTTTTATCTTTGCAATCTTGAAAAATAATAAAATGTTTAAATATATACTCTACTTTACTATTGCTTTTTATAGCATAACTATTTCTGCTCAAAAGTATGAACTAGGAGGTTTTGTTGGCGGAAGTAATTTTGTAGGCGATGTAGGAAATGAACAATATATCAATCCAAATAAACTTGCTTACGGTGCTTTTTTTAAATGGAATTTTCATGAACGATTTGCTCTAAAAGCAAGTTATAATTTTACAAATTTATTGGCAGCAGATTCTTTGGCAACTAGCCCTGGACGAGTACTTAGAGGTTTTAAAGTTGGGAGTAATATTCATGAGTTTGGATTGGGTATGGAGTTTAATTTTTTTCCTTACAACCTACATGAACTAGGAACACATCAAACTCCATATGTATATGTTGGAACTGATTATTTTTCATTCAAAGATCGCTATTTGACAGCATCAAATACGATTGGTTATAATACTAATTATGCTATTGCAGTTCCTTTTGTCGTAGGATATAAAGTTTCATTTGTTAATCATTTAGTTATAGGGGCTGAAGTAGGCTTTCGTTATACAATGACAGACAATATTGACGGAAGCGCTATGGAAAACACCCCTTTTAGTTTTGGAAACCCAAATAGTAATGATTGGTATATGCTTACAGGATTAACTATTTCCTATTACTTTGGGAGAAAACCGTGTTATTCGTGTTATGATTAGTTCCAAAGCAAATATTAATTTAGAAAAATTGCCGCACCATATTGCCATTATAATGGATGGTAATGGTAGATGGGCAAAAAAACGTGGAAAATTTCGTGTATTTGGACACGAAAATGGTGTAAAAGCAGTTCGAAATACCGTTGAAGCTAGTGCTGAGTTAGGAATAGAAGCCTTAACATTGTACGCTTTTTCAACAGAAAATTGGAAAAGACCACAAAAAGAAGTAGATCGATTGATGGGATTGCTAGTGAGCTCTTTAAATAATGAATTGAAAACATTTATAAAAAATGATATCAAACTATGTGCAATCGGTAATTTGGAACAATTGCCCGAAAAGACACTTAAGACTTTAAAAAAAGTAATCGAAGCAACAAAAGATCATAAAAAAATGACTTTATCACTCGCTTTGAACTACGGAAGTCGCGATGAAATCATAAATGTTGTTAAAAATATAGCAAATAAAGTTAAAAATAATATAATTAATACAGAAGATATTGACCAAGTCATAATAAATAAGCATCTTTACACCCAGAATCTACCCGATGTAGATTTATTGATTAGAACAAGTGGGGAACAACGTATCAGTAACTTTCTGCTTTGGCAAATTGCCTATGCAGAAATTGTGTTTACAGAAGTGCTTTGGCCCGATTTTAAAAAAGAAGATTTATATAATGCCATTATTGACTATCAAAATAGAGAACGAAGATTTGGAAAAACAAGTGAACAACTCAAATAGAAAGAAACAAACAATGCTTAAACCAATTTTTGCATTTTTACTGCTTATAGTATTTACATTTAGCGCGCAAGCACAGCTAGAAAAAGGTAAAGAATATACTATCAATACCATAAAAGTCAAAGGTATTAAGACCTTTAACGAGCAAACGGTAGTTACTTTTACAGGTCTTCGAAAAGGACAAACCATTAGCTATCCAAGTAAAAAGATAAGTACTGCCATCAAAAAATTATGGAAACTTAAATATTTTAAAGATGTAAACCTTTATGTTACCAAAGTAGATGGAGATTTAATAGATTTAGAACTTTATGTAGCCGAACTTCCAAAACTGACAGAAGCAAAAATCAAAGGCTTAAA
>JALSVQ010000055.1 GCA_027073495.1 Flavobacteriaceae bacterium
GTAGTAGCTCATCTAGATACTTCTAAATATAGCGTTTATCCTATACATATTTTAGAAGATAAATGGGTTTATGTAGCCAAAGACAAACAAGAATATGCCATTGATAAAGCTGATTTTTCTATTCCTGAATTAGCTGTAAAAATAGATGCCGTTTTCAATGCAATACACGGCACACCTGGAGAAGATGGTTTTATGCAAGCCTATTTTGAGCTTCTCGGCATGCCACACACCTCGTGTTCTATGTATCAAGCGGCTTTGACGTTTAATAAAAAAGATTTACTTGCTGTACTCAAAGCTTATGATGTAAAAATGGCAGCATCTTTTTATCTCCATCAAAACGATAAAGCTGATTTAGATGCTATAATCCGTAAGGTTGGATTGCCTTGTTTTGTCAAACCAAATAAAGCAGGTTCTAGCTTTGGTATTTCTAAAGTAATGGACAAATCAGAACTGCAACCAGCTATAGCAAAAGCTTTTCAAGAAGATGATGAACTGCTAGTTGAAGCCTTTTTGGATGGTGTAGAGGTTACTGTTGGTGTTATACAATATCAAGGTGAAACACGCGTATTACCAATTACAGAAATAGTACCTGATGCATCGCATCGTTTCTTTGATTATGTAGCCAAGTATGAAGGTGCATCACAAGAGATAACACCTGCTCGTATAAGCGATGAGCTGACAACTTATATTAGTAACGAAGCAAAACGCATCTACGAAGTGCTTAATATGAAAGGCTTGTCTCGTTCCGAATTTATTATAGTCAATAATATACCGTATTTTTTAGAAATGAATATCATCCCGGGACTTACCACAATGAGTTTATTACCACAGCAAGTTAAAGCATCTGGAATTGGTCTAGCAAATTTGTTTAATGATATGATAGCTTCGTTGTTGAAATAATTTCAAATTTTGATGCTGCTACATCTACTTGGACTATCAATTTTAGTAAATTTAGCAATATTGCTTCAGGAACTATAAATAGATCTGATTTCACAGACCCTATGATTACAAGACCTGCAAGCTATATGAAAGTATCTCCTTACACTACAAACTCAACAACATTGTTTATTGGAACTGATGGAGGTGATATTTATAAAGTAACTAATGCAAACTCAAATATCCCTTTATGGACTGATTTAACTCCTCCTGCCTATGAAGCATCGTTTATCGGTAGTATATCTTCTATTGAATTTGGAGCAAGTGAAAATCAAATAATGCTTACTTTTCATAACTATGGAGTGATAAATATATATTACACAGAAGATGGAGGTGCAACTTGGCAAAACAAAGAAGGTGATTTACCAGACCTTCCTGTTAAAGATATTATGATGAACCCACTATTGAATAGTGAAGTAATAATTGCTACAGATTTAGGAGTATGGAAAACAAATAATTTTGCTGCAGCTAGCCCACATTGGACACATTCATATAATGGTATGGAAGATGTAAAAGTTACTAGTTTTGACTTAAGAACAGCTGACAACACTGTATTAGCAGCAACATATGGTCGCGGATTCTTTACTGGTCAATTCACAGCTACAGCTTCTATTGATGAAGTAAGTCAGAATAGTATAATGATTTATCCTACCGTTTCTGATGGCGCTATAAATATAAAATCAAATACTTATACAAGTAATGCTACGATGCAAGTATATGACATGCTAGGAAAATTAGTTTATAATAGCAAAATAGACTTAGCTCATGAAGTAAGCAAAACATTACATGTTAATGCAGGAACATATCTTGTAAAATTAACAGGAGATGGTTTGAGTGAAACGCATAAAATTATTATTAAATAATTTTTATAAAAATAACAATTCAAAAACCCACTT
>JALSVQ010000056.1 GCA_027073495.1 Flavobacteriaceae bacterium
TAAGGGTTTCAGTGCTTAATCCAAAGTTTAGTGTATTTTACAAAGTCCGCAAAATTGTAAATTTGGCTAAGTGCTAAACCGAAAGATAATAAAAGATAGTAAGTACTTAATCCCTTACTGTTCATACTGTAACGTTAGCACCAATAACAACCAAAACCGAAATGGAAGCAATAATTTTTATAGGAATACAAGCATCTGGAAAAACTACTTTCTATAAAAATCATTTTTTTGATACGCATATTCGAATAAGTCTAGATTTACTTAATACTAGAAATAAACAAAATAAATTTCTACAAACCTGTTTTGATACTCAATCAAAATTTGTAATTGACAATACAAATCCTAGGAAAGAAACACGAAAAATTTTTATCCAAAAGTCAAAAGAAAATAAATATAAAATCATTGGTTACTATTTTAGTTCAAAAATACAACAAGCAATAGAACGAAATAATAAACGAAAAGGTAAAAATAAAATCCCCGAAATTGGAATAAAAGGAACTTTCAATAAGCTCGAACTTCCAACAATAAGTGAAGGATATGACGAATTATATTTTGTTAAGATTGAAAACGGAAAATTTGAAATAACAAACTGGAAAAATGAAATTTAGTGAATTAGATAAAAAATTGAGAGTTTATGAAACTGCATACGATTTTTGTGTACCACCAAATATATATATATGGTCGCAAGAATTGATGGAAGAGCATTTAAAATCCGCAACTACAGTTGAGATAAAAGCAAAACAAGAAGACAAAACTATTAACCTAAAGGTAAAGGAAGATAAAAACACATTAAAGTTTAGAATTAAAGTTAAAAATGGACAAGCCGTTTCAGAACCATTCTATTTAAATCCAAATTGGTATAATGAAGAAATAGAGAAATACAATTACTTTAATCATCAAACAAAAATAAATTTAGAAAAGGCATTGACCTTTGTTTTTGAAGCAAAGTTTACAGATGGTAATCGTGTTTATAAACTACCTAGAGAAGATAACGATAAACTAAGACCTGTAACTTACCGCAGAAATTACGAAGAACCCATTGGTCTTTTCAAAACAGATACAAAGAGTAAAGAAAAGAATTATGAAAATAGATTTATAAATAGTAATTCTGAAATAAAAACTATTGTAGATGAGTTTATAGAAAAGGTAATAGAAAAAGACATTACAATTTCTGAAATCAAAACGCTAGTTGAAGAAAAGGCAAAAGCACTTTGGGACACAGCAGTAAAACAAGTGCAAGGGTACACAAAAACAATAAAAAAAGAAATAATCTATTCAGAAAAAGTAAGAGCAGAAATGGGGCTTAAAAATGATGAAAATACATATGAGGATATAGACACAAAAGTAAAGGCTGATTTAGATGATAGACCTTTATACTGGGCAAGAAACAAAATGCAAACTTGGTTAAAACGAAATCCGTTATTTAAAGACGAAATTGATTTTGAAAAATCATTAGTTAAAAAAGGAACAGAATTAGACAATATAATCATACTTTTTGAAGAAAAAAGCAGGAATTATAAAGGAATTGACTTCTCAAAAGCAGGAAATAAAAAGAAAGTATTGATTACTGGATTTGACCCGTTTTTATTAAACTCTATAAAGAAACCCAAAAGGTATAATATTTTGCAATCTAATCCTTCAGGGGTTGTTGCCTTGGCATTAAATAATGATGATACATTAGGAGCGTTTATTCAAACAATGATGTTTCCTGTGAGATATTTAGATTTTGATGGAAATACAGAACCTACTGAAGAAATGGGAATAGGAGTTGTTGAAGATTACATTGAACCATTTATCTCAAAAGTTGATGCGATTATTACTATAAGCCAAGCAGGACCAAATGATTATAATATTGATGTATTTGGTACTTTAACAAGAGGTGGTTATGATGAAAATTTGAACTATACAAGAGAACCTTTAAGCAAAGCAATTTCAACAGATTTAGAATGGATTAAAACTACCTTAAATTCAGGATTTACTGATGTAAAAGAAGTGAAATATGAATGGCACTATACAGATGAAAATGGGATCACTAAAAATGGAGAAATTAATCCTCCAAAAGAAGGGATTAAAATTGAAAAAGGCTCTGGAAGTAACTATTTATCAAACGAAATATTTTATAGAGTTGGTAAAATGCGTCCAAAACTAAAACCTAATTTAGAAACAGGACATTTTCATATTGCCAAAATACAAGATGAAGAAGTTAGTGAAGATTTAAACCCAACAGAGATTGCAGAAGTATTGGCAATAGTAAAAAAATCGTTAAATCAAGGAATTAAAAAATTAAAATAATGAAAACTATATTATACTATTTAATTATAATCTTATCCATTTCTTCTTGTAAAGGACAAAAGATAATCATAGAAAGTAAAAGTAAAGACATAATCGTATTTGAATTTGAAGAAAATAATGTAAAGCATATATCTGTAAAAAAGAAATATTTAAATACAAAGGGCATAATACCTCTTAATACTACAATTTACAATAAAAATAAAATTATTATTATAACTCAAAGATGGCAAGGATACGGAACAGGTCATTTTGATAAAATATATTCATTTGCTAAAGAAAAAGACACAATGAATATTCATTGCCTGTATGGACAAGAAAGAAACAATTATTTCAAAGACATTCAATTTCAAAAAGGAGATTATGAATTAAATTTTAAAATACCTGAAATTAAAGATAAAGTGTTAGGTAATACAATTTCAGCAACCAAAGAGATGAAAAACACTTTATTTAAAAACAATTATACTTTAACACTTAAAAAAAATAGTAAAGAAGTTAAAGACCTGCCATTTAAAGACTTGTTTTTTTCTAAAATATCATTAAAAGAAGAAGGTGTAATATGGAAAAAACTAGATAAAAAGAAGTAAGAACGGTTTGTAACAGAGTATAAAATTAATAGCGGTTTTGTGCTTGCCTTGTGACTGTTTCCCTTTTATAAAAGTTCGTGTTTAACCTGAAATTCCGTGTATCAAAATCCGCTACTAACCTTATACAAATCGTTTCATACCAGACCGAGCCAACCACATATTTTACACATTTATTTTTTGCCAACACTAAATTCCAACGCAAAAAAATAAAAGAGTAAAATTTTCCACCCAAAACCTTTACAATTCAAAAAAAATATTTATATTTGGACAATATTAGTCTAAAATCAATTTGTCCAATGAAATCATTAGGAAATATTTTAAAAATTGCACGAGAAGAAAAAGATATGATTTTGCGAAAAGTATCAGCAGAAGTTGATATTGATCAATCTTTGATAAGCAAATTTGAAAAAAATGAAAGGAAACCTACCAAAGAGCAACTAATTAGACTTGCTAAATTCTACGACCTTTCAGAAGAAGAATTAATTATAAATTGGCATTCAGAAAAAATAGCAGAAAATCTAAAATATACAAAAGCAACAACTGAAATTTTAAGAGTTGCGGAAGAAAAAATTAATTATTACAAATCACAAGAAAATGGAAAATAACAAAATAAAAGTAGCCGAACTATTTGCAGGTGTTGGAGGTTTTCGTCTTGGACTTGAAAAATATAATAATTACGATATTGTTTGGAGTAACCAATGGGAACCATCAACTAAAGTACAACACGCATCAATGGTTTATGTAAAACAGTTTGGAAAAGAAAACCATTCAAATGAAGATATAAATGAAGTTGTAACAAGAAATGTTGAGGAAATTCCAGATCACGATTTATTGGTTGGAGGTTTTCCTTGTCAAGATTATTCTGTTGCAACAACATTGCATAATTCAAAAGGTTTAAAAGGAAAAAAAGGTGTACTTTGGTGGTCAATTCATAAAATTTTAGAAGACAAAAAAAACAAACCAAAATATTTATTTTTGGAAAATGTAGATAGACTTTTAAAATCCCCAGCATCACAAAGAGGTCGTGATTTTGCAGTTATGCTAAAGAGTTTAAATGATTTAGGTTATGCAATTGAATGGCGAGTTGTAAATGCAGGAGAATATGGAATGCCACAAAGAAGAAGAAGAACTTTCATTATTGGCTATCATAAATCTACAAATATTTATAAAAGAATATCTAAATCAAATAAAACAGATTGGTTACAAGAAAAAGGAACAATTGCAAACGCTTTTCCAATTGAAAAAATTAATAAACCAAAAGAATTTGAAATTAAAGGAAGTTTAGAAGAAATAACAACTGAATTTAATAAAGAAGGGAAACTTTCACCATTTCAAAACACAGGTTTACTTTTCAAAGGAAAAGTTTATACAACCAAAACAATCCCAAATTATAACGGAAAAAGAACAGTTTTAAGTGACGTTCTTCAAAACGGAGAAGTAACAGATGAATTCTTTATTAAAGACAATAAATTAAAAAGCCCTAAATCTATTTTAGAAAAAGATGGAAGTAAAAAAACAATAACTACAGAAAAAGAAATGTGGGAATATTTAAAAGGATCTAAATCTATTTTAAGAATTTCTAAAGACGGTTTTAAATATAATTACTCAGAAGGTGGAATGATTTATCCTGACGCTTTAGATAATGCTTCAAGAACTATAATTACAGGAGAAGGCGGAAAATCACCATCAAGATTTAAGCACGTAGTCGTTTCAGATAGAGGCTTAAGAAGATTGACACCAGTTGAGTTAGAACGCTTAAATATGTTTCCAGATGACCACACAAAAATGGAAGGAATTACCGATACTAAACGAGCCTTTTTTATGGGAAACGCACTCGTAGTTGGTGTAATTGAAAAAATTGGAAAAGCACTTTATAAACAAATAAATGAATAAAAATATGTATGATATTAAGTCTGCAAATTCAATTATTCAATTTGCAAAAAAACTAAAAGGAAAATCATTAAGATCTTCTTGTGATATTAATTTCAATGAATACAAAGCAAAAGATAAAGGTGGTTACGGAAAACTTGTAGAAAAACACTATTTTAAGTACGAGCCAAATTCAAAAGCAGAACCAGATTTTCCAAAAGCAGGTCTTGAATTAAAATGCACACCATTAAAGTTATTAAAAAACGGAGAATATCGCTCGAAAGAACGTCTTGTAATGAATATAATTGATTATTTAAATGTTCACCAAGAGAATTTTGAAAACAGTTCGTTTTGGAAAAAGAATGCTCATTTATTATTGATATTTTACCTTCATAATAAAGAACAAAATTTACTTGATTACTTAATTAAACTTGTTGACGATTGGAAATATCCATATCAAGATTTATTAATTATAAAACGTGATTGGGAAACAATCAATCAAAAAATAAAGGATGGGAAAGCACACGAATTATCAGAAGGAGATACATTTTATTTAGGTGCTTGCACTAAAGGAGCAACAGCACTAAAATCATTAAGAGATCAACCTTTTAATAAAACTAAAGCGAAACAAAGAGCATATTCATTAAAGCAAGGTTATGTAAACCATATAATTGCAAATATTGCTCAAGAAGAACAAGCCGTTTATGGTAAAATTCTAACTCAAGAAACGATATCTGAACATTTACCATCAATTGAGGAAATTGTAATCTCAAAATTTGAGCCTTTTTATGGAAAAACTTCGATTGAAATTGAAGAACACTTCAATCTTGAACTAAATAGAAAAGCAAAAAGTTATTTTGCAAATCTTACGAAAGCAATTTTAGGAATTGGTTTAAACAAGAAAATTGAAGAGTTTGAAAAAGCAGATATTCAAGTAAAAACTATTCGACTAAAAGAAAATAATTTGCCGAAAGAAGACATTTCTTTTAAAAATTTCAAATATGAAGAAATTGTAGAATTGGATTGGGAAGAAAGTGATTTTAAACATATTTTAGAACAAAAATTCTTTTTTGTTTTCTACCAATTTGAAAATGATATTCTAACATTAAAAAAAGTTAAATTTTGGAATATGCCTTATTCTGATATTCTTGAAGCAAAACAAGTTTGGGACAAAACAGTAAAAACAATTGGAGAAGGAAAAATAATTAAAGTGATAACAAACAAAGGAATACGAAAAACGTATTTCCCTAAAAAAACAGAAAATAGAATTAGTCACGTAAGACCACACGCAAGAGATAAAGATGATTGTTATAATTTACCGACTAAGGACAAATTGACAAATGTAACGGAATATACCAAGCATTGTTTTTGGTTAAATGCAAGGTATGTGAAAGATGAAATTTATCTGAAGTAGCCAAGCTTAAAGCCATACACATTTGCAATTTTGCTACAGCCAACGCTCTAGCAAAATTGCAAAAGAGTATGTCTGCGCCAACGCTATCAGCAGAACGAAAAATAATGTACGAAAACACAACAAAGTATAAAAATAATAGCGGGTTTTGTGCTTAATTTAAAGTTTGTATATTTGAACAAAGTTTAGTGCTAAATTGAAAAGTAAGTGCTTTAAAATCCGCTACTATTCTTATACAAACCGTTGGCAACAAGCTAATGAAACTTCCGAACTCAAAATTAAGCCAAGGAAATAATCAAAATATCTCGACAATAAAGAGCTAAACTACTATCCTTTTGTG
>JALSVQ010000057.1 GCA_027073495.1 Flavobacteriaceae bacterium
ATACAAGAGAAGTAAAACAGCACCTTTCTTATAATTATATTTTATCAGAACCTTATATTTTAGATGGAATTGAATATGGATGGGATATTAACTCAAAAGAACTTGCCTATCGAGTTTATAAAGTACAAAAAAAACGATCCAAAGAAACAGGAATGCCTGTTGCTGTATCTGAAGACCATATTGACAAAGCTCCATATTTTGTCTATAACGCTATCTATTCTTATAAGAGAAAATGGATTTGCTTGTCTGAAAGTGGTGAAGATGCCAATGAATTTAAATCTTTTTCTACAAAAGCTGCTTTTGCTTGGGCTACATTATATAATGATGAATACACCAAAGTTCTTAAAGATAATTTAAATGGTCTTTTTGATAAAAATAAGGGGTGGTTTGCAGGACGGTACGACAAAGATTCAAAAATAAACAGAGCACTTACAGCCAATACAAATGGTGTTATATTGGAATGTATAAGTTACAAAACAAATGGACCTTTACTTAAAATAAAAAATAAATGAAAAAAATAGTAATAATAATAGTTCTAAGTATTAATGTACAATTATATGCACAACGCTATGAAAATTTAGGAGAAGCATTCCGTATTTACAATAGTGTAATGGGCGAAAGTGTAGTTAGAGGAGAAATTGGATTTGCAACTTCCAAAATCACATATCAACCAGCCCTTGGAGCGTTAATAAATTATAGACGTTACGCATCAGTTCTAGCACTAGATATTAATCCTTCCAAAGAGTTTCATGTTCGTACACAATTATATTTCGACCTAAAAAAAGAAGCTATTAAACCACCTTACCTTTCAAATATATATTACCAAATTGGATGGTATAATTGGCGTGACAGAACGGTATCATTTGGATATGAAAATTATGGAGCTAACCGTTTTAGTAAACCCATTTTAGATTTTGCTACCAACTTAAAACGCGGATTTATGTTTGCTAGTTATAATATAGATTTATTAAACCATCGATCAATATTAAAAGTTGATGATAATTCACAAATCAGAATCACACCCTTCGTAAGATATACCTATGAATATTCCGATAAATATGGCATCAACAAAGGAGGTAATCACAAAATAACTTTAGGATCTTCTGTTCGTTGGAGTATCATTGACAAATTCTATATTGAAAGTGCTATTTACTATTATCCGAAAAAAGAAGCTAAACTTCCTTGGGATCCTGATTACACCTACGGATTTGGATATTTCAACTGGGAGGCTTTCAAATTAAATATTTCATATGGTAATTGGATTGCTAATCGTTTTTCTGCTACTGACAAAGAAATGAATCATAGTTTTGATAATGGAGAATTTAAAATAGCATTTACTTGGGCACTTTAAACAGCTCTATTTATATTGATTCTAAATAAGTGAACTAATGCTAAAAATCATTTTTTAAGCGAATGCATTTTGCTACATTTGTTACACTTATAAAAATTAATCAATAAATCAATGAATACTATTTTAAAAACTTCCATCGGAAGAAAAATTGCAATGGCCTTATCGGCTTTTTTCTTGATGTTTTTTCTATTGATGCATTTGACTATCAACTTATTATCTGTTTTTAGCCCTGATGCCTTCAATACCGCTTCTCATTTTATGGGAACAAACCCTTTAATACAGTTTATAATGCAACCTATTTTGATATTTGGTGTGTTATTTCACTTCGTTATGGGATTTGTTTTAGAGCTAAAGAATAGAAAAGCAACAGCTGTAAAGTACGTTAAGAACAATGGAGCAGCAAATGCTTCATGGATGAGTAGAAACATGATATATTCAGGAATAGCTATTCTTGCATTTATCGTTTTACATTTCAAACAGTTTTGGATGCACGAGATCAACTACAAGTACATTGCTCATGAAACGCCAAATGCTACGCGTTACTACGAAGAACTTGTAAAAGTTTTTGAAAATCCAATTACAGTAGCGGTATATGTAATTGCTTTTATATTCTTAGCATTACACTTACTACATGGTTTTAAATCTGCATTTCAATCTATGGGAATACCAGCTATTCGCAAGAAAACATTTGAAACTTGTGGAAAAATTTACGCAATTGGAGTTCCTGCGGGATTCATCATTGTTGCACTTTATCATTACTTTAATCAATAATACCAATGGCAATACTAGATTCAAAAGTACCAAAAGGTCCAATTAAAGACAAATGGACTACTTATAAAGACAAAATAAACTTAGTTAACCCTGCAAACAAACGTAATATTGATATTATAGTAGTAGGAACAGGATTAGCTGGAGGATCTGCCGCTGCAACGCTTGCAGAGCAAGGATACAATGTAAAAGCATTTGCTTATCAAGACTCACCAAGAAGAGCGCATTCAATTGCAGCTCAAGGTGGTATTAATGCTTCTAAGAATTATATGGGAGATGGTGATAGTGATTACCGTTTGTTTTATGATACTGTAAAAGGTGGTGACTACCGTTCACGTGAAGCAAATGTATATCGACTTGCAGAAGTTTCTGGAAATATCATCGACCAATGTGTAGCTCAAGGAGTACCTTTTGCTCGTGATTATGGAGGTTTATTAGACAACCGTTCATTTGGTGGTGTATTAGTTTCAAGAACTTTTTATGCCAAAGGACAAACAGGACAGCAACTACTTTTAGGTGCTTACTCTGCAATGAACAGACAAATAGCACGTGGTAAAATACAAATGTTTAACCGTCACGAAATGCTAGATGTAGTAGTAGTTGATGGAAAAGCTAGAGGTATAATCACAAGAAACTTAATAACAGGAGAAATAGAACGTCACTCAGCACACGCAGTAGTGATTGCTTCTGGAGGTTATGGTAATGTATATTATCTATCTACAAACGCAATGGGTTCTAATGCTACAGCTGCTTGGAAAGTACACAAAAAAGGAGCTTTCTTTGCAAACCCTTGTTATACGCAGATCCATCCAACGTGTATTCCACGTTCGGGAGATTATCAATCAAAACTAACCTTAATGTCTGAATCATTACGTAATGATGGACGTATCTGGGTACCGAAAAACATAGAAGATGCTAAAGCCATTCAACAAGGAAAACTTAAACCTACAGCAATAGCCGAAGAAAACAGAGATTATTATCTCGAAAGACGCTACCCTGCTTTTGGTAACTTAGTACCTCGTGATGTAGCTTCGCGTGCTGCAAAAGAACGTTGCGATGCAGGATATGGTGTTAATGCCACTGGAGAAGCTGTATATTTAGATTTTAAATCTGCTATACATCGTTATGGTAAAGAGCAAGCATTACTTCATGGAATTAAAAATCCATCGGAAGCAAAAATTATAGAATTGGGTGAAAAAATAATCGAAGAAAAGTACGGAAACTTATTCCAAATGTACGAAAAGATTGTTGCAGAAAACCCATATAAAACACCAATGATGATTTATCCTGCTACGCATTACACAATGGGTGGTATTTGGGTAGATTATAATTTAATGACTACAATACCTGGTTTGTACGCTATTGGAGAAGCTAACTTCTCTGATCACGGTGCTAATAGACTTGGAGCATCTGCTTTGATGCAAGGTTTAGCCGATGGTTATTTTGTACTTCCTAATACTATTGGAGATTATTTATCTCACGAAATACGTACTGGAAAAATTGCTACAGACTCAGCTGAGTTTGAAGCCGCAGAAAAAGCAGTAAAAGAACGCTTAGATTTCTTTATCAATAACAAAGGAACACATTCTGTAGATTATTTCCATAAAAAATTAGGACAAGTAATGTGGAACAAAGTTGGAATGTCTCGTAATGAAAAAGATTTAAAAGAAGCTATTTCTGAAATAAAAGCAATACGCGAAGATTTCTGGAAAAATGTAAAAGTTACTGGAAAATTAGACGACTTTAATCAAGAGCTAGAAAAAGCAGGCCGCGTTGCAGACTTCCTAGAATTAGGCGAGTTATTTGCTTTGGATGCTTTAAACAGAGCTGAATCTTGTGGTGGACATTATCGTGAAGAGAGTGTTGTACAAGAAGGCGAGCAAAAAGGAGAAGCCCTTCGTGATGATGATAACTATGCTTATGTAGCTGCTTGGGAATACCAAGGAGAACCAAGCAAAGCAACATTGCACAAAGAGCATTTAGAATTTAAAGATATTGAGTTAAAACAAAGAAGTTACAAATAGTTTATTATGAATTTAACATTACAAATTTGGAGACAAAAAGGACCAAATGACAAAGGTCAAATGGTAGATTATAAAGTGAACGACATCTCAGAACACATGTCATTCTTAGAAATGATAGATGTTTTGAATGAACAATTGGTAGCTTCTGGAGACGAACCTGTTGCCTTTGATCACGATTGTAGAGAAGGTATCTGCGGTATGTGTTCTATGTATATCAATGGTGAAGCTCACGGACCTGATAGAGGTATTACAACCTGTCAATTACACATGCGCATGTTCAATGATGGTGATACTATAACAATAGAACCATTTCGTGCAGCAGCATTTCCTGTAATCAAAGATTTAGTTGTTGACCGTACTGCTTTTGAACGCATACAGCAAGCTGGAGGTTTTATATCAGTAAATACATCTGGAAACACGCAAGATGCTAATGCTCTGCCTATTTCGAAACACGATGCTGATGAAGCTATGGATGCTGCAACATGTATAGGTTGTGGTGCTTGTGTTGCTACTTGTAAAAACTCAAGTGCAATGCTATTTGTAGGTGCTAAAGTGTCACAATATGCATTATTACCTCAAGGGCAAATAGAAGCTACTGATAGAGCTGCAAATATGGTTGCTCAAATGGATTTAGAAGGTTTTGGAAACTGTACTAACACTGGAGCTTGTGAAGTAGAATGTCCAAAAGGCATTTCGCTTACAAACATTGCTCGTCTTAATAGAGAATTAATGAAAGCTGCTTGCAAAAGCTAGTATTTAGTATTAAATAATTAAAAAAGCCATTTTGTTAATTCAAAATGGCTTTTTTTAATTTTAAGATTTTTTAAATAATGATTATCCAATTTCAGGTCAATACTACATCATTGTCAAAGGTCTGACAAAAAAATGAAAAAGCAATAATGCAATACCAAGGACAATACGATAGTAACCGAATAGTTTAAATCCGTTTTTATTGAGATAATCGATAAATGTTTTTATGGCTAATAAAGCTACCAAAAAAGCAACTATATTACCCAATACCAAAAGGTTAATTTCTTTGTTAGATAGTACTAATCCTGACTTAAAGTATTTAAACAGTTTGTAAGCCGTTGCTCCAAACATAGTTGGTACAGCTAGAAAAAATGAAAACTCTGCAGCAGTTTTTCGTGAAAGTTTTTGACTCATCCCTCCTACTATAGTAGCGCCACTACGAGATGTCCCTGGTATCATGGCCAAAACTTGAAAGAAACCTATTTTTAAAGCCGTAAGATAACTTACTTCTTGTTTTTCTAGAACATTTGCTGTCTTATTGAACCATCGATCTACATTGAGCAGTATAAAACCACCTAGTATTAATGTAATTGCAACAGTAATTGGGCTTTCGAGTAACTGCTCTATTAAATCATTGAATAACAAACCTAAAACAGCAGCTGGTAGAAATGCTACAAAAAGTTTGAAATAAAAATCAAGACTTTGGAAGAAACGCTTCCAATACAAAACCACAACAGCGAGTATTGCACCAAGTTGAATAACAATAGTAAAGAGTTTTGTGAAATCTTCACTTGCTATTCCCATAAAGGAAGAAGCAATAATCATGTGTCCCGTAGAAGACACAGGCAGATATTCAGTCAATCCTTCAATAATAGCAAGGATTAGTGCATAGATATAAGTCATTATTTATTTGGATTTAAGAGTATTGCGTAAATTTCAATACCAAGACCAACTAAGACTATAAATGGTGCCAAACGAATACGTCTAAAACTAAATACATCAGGATTGAAAACCGTATCCGAATCACTAGCTCCACCTGACATTAAGACAAAACCAAAGAAAATTACAGCCAAACCTATAAACATAAATTTATAATTCTTTTTACCAAAAATAAATTCTTTATTCACTTGTTTTTTCATTATTTAACTATTTCGTTATATGCTACTCCTTTTAGTGTTTTCAATTTGGCAACATGTTTTATTGTACTAGACGGATCTAAAGGATCCCAAAATTTAAAATCTTTCTTTAAAAAATAAATTGTAGCAACCTCACCTTCTAAATGTTTGATTTTATTCATAGAAATTCCATTTTTAAATCCATCTTTAATAGTAAAGACTTCATTATTATCTTCTAGTTTTACAACAACATCTTTATTTTGTTGTGTTATTTTTTCGACTTTTCCAACTACTCTATCCGTATCTTCAAAATGAATTAGAGGTAAAGGACGAAGTACTAAATACGTAAAAGCACCTAATACAATAACAAACAAAAATCCAAAAAACTTACCCATAATTATATATTTTAAAATGTTCTAATACAAATCTGCTGTCTTCAATTTTAAAAACCTTTTTGTAGCAAAAAAGGTACTAAAAACTGTAATAAATATTCCGGCTAAGATAATACTTCCAAACAAAACAAGCAACATTTTATAATCACTTAATAAATTTAGTTCAGGAAACTTGTTTGATAGGTAATAAACACCAAGAGCAAGCAAGCTGTTTGCTATAAGCGCACCAAAGATTCCTAAAACAATATTCGTATATATAAATGGTTTTCTGATAAAAGATTTGGTAGCACCTACAAGTTGCATCGTTTTTATAGTAAAACGTTTGGCATAAATAGCTAAACGAATGGAACTATTGATAAGCATCACTGCTATAAAAGCCAAAATGCCACTTAGAATCAACAATATTAAACTGATTTTTTTAGTATTTTCTGTCATCACTTTAAGTAGTGGCTTATCATAATGCGTATATGACACAATACTGTTTTTTTTAGTTATAGCAGTATTCAATGATTCCATTGCCTCAGGAGTAACAAAAGTAGCCTTTAATACCACTTCTAGCTTATTTAATAAAGGATTCACGCCATTCAAAACAGTAAAATCATCGCCTAATTCTTTTGCCAAGCGCTTCATTTCATCATCTCTTGAAACAAAGCTCACTTTTTTGACACGTTCATCCAATTGAAGCCATTTTTCCAATTTCTTTTGCTTAGCCGGACTTGCATCATTAATTAAATAAACGCTAATATACATTTTTTCTTTAAAATGATCGGAAACTTTTTTGGTATTCAACAACAAGATACCCAATATTCCTAATAACAGTAATACTAAGGTAATACTTATAACCACTGAAACATATGATGAGCGTAATCTGCGTTTTTGATATTTGTATGAATTTGGATTTGCCATAGTTTATTTTGTTTGATAGCTGTTATTATCTTTATTAATATCTGCCATTCTGTTTAAAGGATCAATAACTACAAATTCAATTTTACTTTTTGCTTTTGGCATGGTAAAACTATATGTTGGATGTGCCCAATCCCAATCTTTTAAAACTGTACTTTTCATCTGCTTGAAAGGATTTGGTTTTTCGCCGTGCATTTCACGCAGTGGAATATAAAAATAGGCTAATGTTCCATCTTTATATTTCGCTACAATATCTAGTGGCATTGCCATTGTGCCAATACGTTCAAGATTCACAGTAGTAAGATTGGTATTATTCCCTTCTTCAAGTGTAAGAGCATAATCGATATGATGTGTGGTTTCTAACCAATCATTTTTATACCATTCTAAATGAATACCACTTACTTTTTCAGCTACATGTTTAAAATCCGATGGTGTTGGGTGTTTAAACGCCCATTCTTTAAAATAACGCTTTAGTGTTTTTTGTAGGTTTTCTTCACCGATAACATATGCCATTTGTGCAAGATACACCTCGCCTTTATTATAACTACCAATACCATAAGCTAAATTGGTATTATAATGATCTGCATGGGTAGAAAGTGGCTCTTCTTTACCAGATTTTACAAGATAATAATATCCTGAATATGCATTTTGAGTTGGGTCATCTTTGTCATTACCTTCGATAATATTTTTAGCGATATCAGAAATATAAGACGTCATTCCTTCGTCCATAAATGGGTATTTCCCTTCATCTGAAGCAAGTAAAAATTGAAACCAACTATGCGCCATTTCGTGATAAACAACACCCGAAAGACTTGAAGGCTTGCGCTCTCCTGTGATTAAGGTGCACATAGCATACTCCATACCACCGTCTCCACCTTGCAATACAGAATATTGTTTATAAGGGTATTTTCCAATATTAGCACTGTAAAATTCCATTGTTTTTACCGCTTTTGGCTCCATCGTATGCCAGTTTTCTTCCAATCCTTTTTTGTAAAGAAAATGCATCATTGGGCCATTAGGCACTTGTATTTTATCATGTACATAATCTTTGTCTGCTACCCAAGTAAAATCGTGTACTTGTGGCGCTTTAAAATGCCAAGTAAGCTTCGCTTCTTTTGTAGGTTTCACTTGTTTTCCTTCATCTTCATAACCAAAACCAACTTCGTTATTATTTTGCAAATAGCCTGTTCCACCAAGCATATAGTCTTTATCAATATGAATGGTAACATCAAAATCTCCCCAAACACCATTAAACTCTCTTCCTATGTAAGGTGTAGCTGTCCAGCCTCCTGAACGGTCATATTCTGCCATTTTAGGATACCATTGCGTCATACTATAAGCGATACCTTCTTTGTTATCACGCCCAGAACGTCTTATTTGTAGTGGTACTTGCGCATTGTAAACCATATCAAAAGTAGTAGATGCTCCAGGAAGAATGGGTTTATCAAGTGTAACTTCGAGAATTGTTCCTTCGGTTTGATATTTCACAGCAGCACCATCTTGTTTTAGTTGCTGTACTTTAATAAAACCTATTTCATCAGGTTTTAATTTACTAATTCTATCATTCACACGTTTGTCAGGATCTTCAATGCTACGCGAACGGATATCCATTTCACTATTCGGTTGAAAAGCATTAAAATATAAATGGTAAAAAACATTTTTTAAGGTATCTGGCGAGTTATTTGTATAAACCAAATGTTGCACTCCTTTGTATTGATGTTTTGCGGCATCCATATCAACATCCATAGTATAGGAAACGTGTTGTTGCCAATAGTTATCTATTGGTTTTGTTTGCACAGGTGTTGTTGTTTGCGTTATTTGTTTTGTGCTTCCACAAGAGGTTAACAAAATGCTTGAAACAAGTGTAAAAAAGATTGTTTTTTTCATAAAAATAGAAACTAAGATTGCGTTTATTTACTGCTGTTAAAAAAACAAAGATAGTAAATAGTAGGAAGTTTTTTATATTTTAAAATTTATTTAACACCCTTTTATTTATTATTTAGTAAATTCGCCTATTAAAATTAATACGTTTTTAAATCATTATGATAGCTTCAAAATTCAAATTTTATAACAATACATTAGCTTGGCTAGCATTTGCTATAGCACTTGTCACTTATAGTCTTACATTAGCACCATCCGCAAGTTATTGGGATTGTGGCGAATATATAGCAACATCTGCAAAACTACAAGTTGGACATCCTTCTGGAGCGCCGCTTTTTCAAATGCTTGGTGCATTTTTTGCTATCTTCACCAGCGATAGTTCTAAAATTTCAATGATGGTAAACTTTCTATCTGCATTAGCTAGTGCTTTTACCATATTATTTTTATTCTGGACAATCAGTATTTTGAGTCTTCATGTTTTAAAAACAAAAGCAACTGAACTTACAAATTCACAAGCTGTAGCTGTTTTAGGCGCTGCTTTTATTGCTGCTTTAGCTTTTACTTTTTCCGATAGTTTCTGGTTCTCTGCTGTAGAAGCAGAAGTTTATGGTATGGCTACTTTTTTAATGGCTTTACTGTTTTGGCTAGGCTTGCGTTGGGAACAAGAAATGGACACACCACGTGGCGACAAATGGCTTATACTAATAGCTTATGTAATAGGGCTTTCTTTTGGTGTGCACTTTTTAGGACTACTAACTATTCCTGCTATTGTAATGCTTTATTATTTCAAAAATTATACTTTTACTATCAAAAGTTTTATCATAGCTAATGCTGTGGCAGTTGGCATTTTACTATTTGTATTTAAAATGCTTTTGCCTTGGACAATGAAATTCTTTAGTGCACTAGAAATGTTCTTCACAAACAGTATTGGTTTACCATTTAACACCGGTACTATCATTGCTTTTGTATTAATTATATTCTTCTTTTATTTTGTTCTAAATTACACAAGAAAACACAATAAAGTAAATTTCAATACTTTGACGCTTGCCGTTTTATTTATATTAATAGGATTCTCTTCTTGGTTGCTTTTGCCAATACGCGCCAATGCCAAAACGGTTATTAATGAAAATAATCCATCTAGCGCACGTGAACTTTTAGCCTATTACAATAGGGAACAATATGGAGAATCACATCTTTTTTATGGCCCATTTTATACCGAGAGTTTTGCAGGATTAGATCCTGAAAACCCATATAAAGATGATAAGCCTAAATATGAAAAAGATAAAAAGAAAGGACAATATGTCATTGTGAACCCAAATTACAAAGGTAATGGACAAAATCTTGATGATGCTCACAAAGGCTTTTTACCAAGGTTATGGAGTCGCGAGAATGCAAAACGCTATATTGACATTATCGGTGCTCCTGAATTTCGATTGATTTCAAGAACTGCATTTATCAATAACTACGAAGATATGATTTCGGAACCTTTGGATGATGAAATGCGCGATGCTATAAATGCACGATATAATGAATATGCTAAAGCAGTACGCGATATCAAAAAGAAAATAGCTGCAGATTATACCGATTCTGATCAAATTATGGAGTTTCTCAATGCATTTTCTGATGTATTAATTATAGACAAACCAAGTTTTGCTGACAATATGAGTTTCTTATGGAACTACCAATTAAACTACATGTATTGGCGCTACTTTATGTGGAATTTTGTTGGACGTCAAAATGATGTTCAAGGAAAACTAGACTCGAACGGAAACTGGATAAGTGGCATTCCATTTCTAGATGATATCCGTGGTTTATCTGCAAATGAACTACCAAGTGACATGAAAAATAATAAAGCTCGAAATGTGTATTATTTCTTGCCTTTTTTATTAGGATTTATAGGCTTACTTTTCCATTCATCACGAGACCCAAAACGCTTTTATACATTATTATTATTTTTCTTATTTACAGGAATAGCTATTTTGATTTATACCAATGTGCGTCCTTTTGAACCGCGAGAACGGGATTATGCAGTAGTAGGTTCATTCTATGTGTTTACACTATGGATAGGACTTGGTGTGCTTTCCATAATCGAACAATTAAAAATACGAAAAACAAGTCTTGTTGGCGGATTGCTTGCGCTCTTATTGGTGATACCTGCACTTATGGGCTTTCAAAACTGGGATGATCACAATCGTTCTGGACGCTATAGTGCTACAGATATGGCAAAAAACTACTTAGATTCTTGTCAGAAAGATGCTATACTATTCACTATAGGAGATAATGACACTTTTCCGCTTTGGAATGTTCAAGAAATAGAAGAATATCGCACCGATATAAAAGCTATCAATACCAGCCTTTTTGCTACCGATTGGTATATAGATCAAATGAGAAGACAGACCTACGATGCAGCACCAATTCCATCGCAATTAACACACGATAAATATGTTTATGGTAAACGTGATGCTATTATCTATGATGAAAAGACAAAAGGTATAATTAGTATCAAAGACTTGATGAGTTGGATAGCATCGGATGACAAACGTAGGCAAGTACAACTACAAAACGAACATTGGGAGCACAGCTTTCCAACAAAACACATTAGAATACCTGTTAATAAAGAAAATGTGCTTAAATATGGCATCGTTCCATTAAAAGATTCTGCAAAGATTGTACCTTATATCGACATTGAAATCAATGGCAATCAATTTGGAAAACACCGTATGATGATGCTTGACATCATAGCTAATAATGATTGGAAAAGACCCATTTATTTTACTGGAGGTAGTTTTGACCCAGCAGAATATATTTGGATGAAAGATTACTTGCAGTTGGATGGATTAACCTATAAATTAGTTCCAATAAAGACACCGATTGATAAAAACAATCCATTTGATATGGGTAGAATTGATACTGATGTTTTGTATCATAATTTCAAAAATTTTAAATGGACCAACAGCAATGACCCAAATCTTTATCTAGACCCACAGACACGTCAAAACAGTATTACGTACCGCAGTACAGCAGCGCGATTAGCAGAAGCCTTACTCAAAGAAGGAAAGAAAGAAAAAGCTACAGAAGTGGTCGATATTATAATGGATAAAATACCAGCAGATCGCTATGATTATTACACATTAGTAGAACCATTTGTAGAGCTCTATTACCGTTTGAATCAGCCTAACAAAGCAAAAGAAATTGCACAAATTTTGATTACAAAATACCAAGAAGATTTAACCTATTATGCAACCTTTGATGATGAGCGTATCAACACAGAATACATGAATATTATGACAGATATCGAGCGTTATCGTTCAATAGTCGGCATTTTGGTAAGTTATGACAAAGCTTATGCACAAGAAGCTAAAAAAGACTTTGTTCAAACTATAAAACGTTTTGTTGATGTTTACCAAGGGGCAATTAATACAGAAACTCCTCCGGTATCCGATGGAGTTGAGCAAGTGCAAACCGCTTTAGACACTTTGAATGATGCCGATATTCATTAGAAGATGAAAGCTTATTTTGTCAAAACACCACAATGGATTAAACACTTATTTAATAAACAGATTTGGAGTTTTGAAACCGATCAAAAAATACTTTATTTGACCTTTGATGATGGTCCAATTCCTGAAGTTACACCTTGGGTTTTGAAGCAATTATCAAAGTATAATGCGAAGGCAACATTCTTCTGTATAGGAGATAATATTAAAAAACATCCAAAGATTTATAATCAGTTAATAGAAGAAAATCACAAAATTGGAAACCATACTTTTTCACACCTGAATGGATGGAAAACTTCTTGTAATAACTACCTAAAAGATATTAAGAAAGCTGGTGGTTTAATCAAATCAAGATTATTCCGTCCGCCTTATGGTAAAATAAGTCCTAAGCAAGCAAATGCTTTACGAAAAGAAGGATTTTCAATAATAATGTGGGATGTTTTAAGTGCAGATTTTGACAATTCTATCTCTAATGAAAAGTGTTTTAATAATGTAATTAATAATACAAATGACGGTAGTATTATAGTCTTTCACGATAGTATAAAGGCTCAAAGCCGTTTAAAATATGTGTTCCCAAAAGTTTTAGAATACTATACTAAACAGGGCTATGTATTTGAAGCAATAAATTTTTCAAAAAAATAATTAATTCGTGCATATTAGTTTAAAATTTTTGAAACACCATCATTCATTCCGTTATTTTGTATAAAAGCAACCACTTTTAAATTTTTAGTTATTTCATTAATAGTTTGCGCTGTTTTTTTATGATTTGTATCGTGTTTTATCAAGCCTAAAAACACCAAATCTGCTTTTGCACTTTGTTTGTGTAAAATCTCAATAAAAGGGCGATTTTCTTTTAAGAATATTTTTGTTTTTACATCAATTCTTGCCTCTTTTACTGCAAGTACAATTCGTTTTTCTAAGGCTTCTTTTTCTTGATCGGTTTCAACAACAGAAAAAATATTAACTTTAGTTTTTTCCCAATTTCGGTTTAAGCGAATTAAATAAGAAAACAGCACCATTAAATCTCCGTTAGTATCTTCTCCTCGCCACCAAATATCAATACGTTTATCCTTTTTCTTTGAAAATGCCTGATTAAAATGAAGTAGCAAAATATTTTTATCAGATTCTGATAGTTTATTAATGACTTCTAATTCCCGTATTTGATTTTTTTCTTCTTGTGACCAGCCTAAAACTACGGTATTTGTTTTTAAACCTGCCAAACCGTGTGATGAAGCTACGCTATAAATTCCGTTTTTAAAATCGTTTACTACATTGACTTCGGTTAAAGCTTGAAAGCCTTCCGTTTTAAGATCTTTTTGCATTTCAAAAGCAATTTGATGTTTCTTTTTTAAATTTTCTTTATCGTCAATAGTAATTAATTTTGAAATGGTTAAAACACCACTATTTTGACCAAGCAATTCAGCAAAGTGAACAATGTTTATCCTGCTTTTTATATCGCGTACAAACAATAACATTATTGGTCGCCAATTACGTTGTAAAATTTTTCTTGAATTTAATTTTAATAAGGCAAATCGGCTAATACGCATCCAAACACCAGCTGCAGAATCCCCAAATTGTTGTTCCATTTTTTTTGAAATAAGATAGGTTAAAATAACCGCTTCTAATCCAAAAGCAAAAAGAAAAGCTATTCTACTAATAAGCAGCATCACAACCATAGCAGCAACTGCACCTAAAACAGAAACGTACCAAGGCACATTAATTCGTGGTCTATACGATGGTTCTTTAATTAATTTTTCTACCGCTGCACTTAAATTAATAGCTACATATAACGTCAAAAATAAAACCGAAACATATTGTGCAATAGTATTTAGATTACCTAAAAATACAGCTGCCAAAGCAATTACGCCACTAATCCAAGTAGCTACTGTTGGCTGACCTGTTTTAGATAATTTTGATAAAAATTTAGGAGCTAATCCATCCATAGAAAGCGCTTGTAAAATCCGCGGACCGCCTAAAATACTTCCAAAAGCAGAAGATAAAATTGCTCCCCAAACTGCAGGATACACAATCCAAGGACCAAAAACAGCAATACGTGTCCAAATAGTTACTCCAGCATTTGGATCGGATAATTGTTCTAAAGTTAAAATGGCTGTAACCGATAAAACTAAGGGAATTAAAATATAAATTAATGCACCAGAAACTACAGCACCTAATGTTCCTGTTGGAATGGATTTTTGAGGATCTTTTAAGTCACCACTCATACCAACACCAGCGGTAAAACCAGTAACCGCAGGAAAGAAAACGGCAAACACATACCAAAAGCCTTTTGGAGCAGTTTGATAAGTAGTTTCTATTACAGGAGCGTGCATATCGTGTGTTAAAACACCTATAATTAAAGCAATAATCGAAATTCCAACAATAATCATTATCGGAATTTGAGATTTTAATACTAAGGAAGCACTTTTACCAGATAATATAGTTACTAAAATAATAATTATGGCAGCACCAATTTGTAAAGCGTGCGCTGGCAATGCCCAAGTTTTTGGTAAAAAAGCAATGATTGCTTCGGCTAGACCATAACTATAAAAAGTAACGCTTAGCGTTCTACATAAATATAACGGAATACCAATTGCGCCACCAGGTTCTAGACCCAAACTACGAGAAATTAAATAATATTCACCACCAACACCAACTTTAATATTAGTAGCAATTGCTGAGGCACTTAAACCTGTAATAAAAGTAATAGAACTTGCCATTAAAACAATAAAAATGGTTTTTAATAAACCAACATTACCAATTACCCAACCAAATCTTAAATACATTATTAACCCTAAAATAGTTAAAATACTTGGTGTTTAAACGCCCAAAAAAGTTCCAAATTTATGCTGTTTCATAGCTTAGTGAATTATTTTCAACAATATACAAAGATACATTTATTAAAAATAAGACAGAATAATTAGAAAGACAAATTAGTTTTTACCTAGCTGTTGAAAACAAAAAACTCCTGCTTTTTCGAGCAAGAGTTTTAATATTATAATCAACAATAACTTAGTATTGCCATTGATCTTCATCAAAATTACGGATTTGTTCTTTCAATCGATCAGATTCCAATAATTGGAATAAGGCATTATCACGAACATATTCTGGTATCTCACGATCACCATATTCATTTTCTGCTTTGTATATTACTGCAGAGAAACGTCTTGCATTAAGCAAATGGTCAAAAGATATTGGTTTTGCTTGGTTATCAGGATTAAAAGCCATTGCTTTATGTAATACCTCTCTAGCATCTGGGAACCAAACCCAAAACAATTCAACATCTGTATTTTCATCAGAAGCAAAATCTTGATTCATAGTTTGAGGATCTGGAGCAACTGGGCAAATACCCAATAGTCTATATTTCAATTCGCCTTGACGCGCGTCAAAATACCATAAGCCTCTCATTTTGTAAGCTACAATTTTACGGGAATCAACTTCATATGTTGTAATAAATTCATCATCTACATATCCATCTGTATTCATTTGGTCTTTACCAGCATCTGTAGTATCTACAAGTACAAGTGAATTTTCAATTTCTTCAGGTGTTTTCTTTTCAGTAAAATAGCTATCTGCATATACTTCTGTAATTTTTCCATTACGGATATTTGCAATCAAGTTATCAAATAACGAACGTCTATCTGAACCAATATTCATTGAATCTGTAGGAAACAATAAAGGAAAATTCAAACGCTCATCCAAGTCAACATATTCCCAAATATTTTTTTGGTACAACACATCACGTTTATCAACATAAGGATAAGGCAATGGCTTACTGTTGTCAGACTCAATTTGCTCTTGAGTTGGCTTACCAATGTCTTCAGGTTTTTCAGCATTAAGTATGTTTAACTGTGCTTGTGCTTGCAATGCAAATACAAGGAAAAATACTATTGCTATAATTCGATTCAATTTCATATTCTTTTCTTTTCTTTATTCTACTATCTATAACGTACCAAAAATGAATTTATTTTAAGGTAACAGTTACTGGAGCAACTTTTCTTAAATTGTAAGAAGAGTTACCTACTATTTTTGCTTTAATATTAAATATCATTACAGTTTGACCAGCTTTAGCACGACTCAAAGCACTTTTTGCAGCTCCATTAAGTTTATTACCGCTTACTTTTATAGTTGGTTTACCTGGTACTCTGAAACTAAATCCAGAAACTCTAAGTTTTAAGTCAAAATCAAAATCTAACAATTCTGCACCTACAGTAGATTTCATTAAACTTGACTTAGGCATAGATACAACACCTGTTTCACGTCTTATACTACCTGTTGGATTTGGAATATCTTTAATTCTGAACTTTTTAGAACCTGATACTTTAACACCTGAAGGCAAAACTCCTGTTGCGGAAATATTAACTGTCTTTCCACTACCTGGATTTATCACATATGAAGTACCACTTTTACGTCGCATTCCTGGTGCAGAGGCAGATATTTTGTTATCTGATATACCTGGAAATGATACCGTAATAGGGTTAGAAACACCTCTGTAAACTACATTCATTTTGTCTGCAGATATTACTGGAGAATTTGGTTTTGGTATTACAGAGTATTTAGTATCTATAGGAATTGAAACATCCTTACCATCCTCTTTATATATAAATTCCCCTTTTAAGGTTCTATCTCCTATACCTCCAACTGGTGTACCATCAAGAACTACTTGACCACCTTCTATCTTAGATTTAAAAGATTCACCGTTTATAGTTACCTCAGAAGGCACCATAGAAGCATCATAACGACCTAATACTATTTTACCTTTTAATGTTTCTCCTGGATAGTAAGCTGATTTATCAAAAGCAACAATAGCTTTATACTTGTTCATCGAACTATCATCTACTAGAGCACCTGTAACCATACCATCAATCACTTCAGATTCAGAAGTACGCACATCAGCTTGCATTTTTGTAAGATTAGCAATTACCGAAATCAAAGGAAATCCTTCGTAACGAGCCTCTAGCCATTCTACTTCTTTTCCTTCTATTTGTACTGGTGAAGTCTTAAAACGTTTTTCTACAGCTTTTTTACTCCCCGGAGCCAATTTAACCATGGTTTCACGGTATGTTTTTATCTTTTCTAAAAATTCTTCACCTTTTTCAGATGGTTTATCTTTTTTAAAGAACAATACATTAATTGGATCTGGTGAATCTTGTTTTTCAGGATTTTTTAAAGCCTCATCATCAAGTTTAGAACGTAATTCTTTTTTAACTGTTTTGATATAGCCAAAAAATTCATTAGACACTTTAGCTATTTCATCTGCTTTAGTATACTTATCTTTCCATTTTTCAGGTTTATCCTGTGCATTTTGTTTTAATGTGGCCAAATTACTATCTAAAGTTGCTTTTGCTGCTGAATTTGATTCTGTAAATGCATTCTCCATAAACGAAAAGACTGTTAATACCTTTTTGTCCATATTCATTGCTAGCATTGAGATGAATACGAGATACATCAAGTTAATCATCTTCTGTCTAGCTGACTGTTTTCCTCCTGCCATTGTTAATTAGTTTAATTGGTTAATAAAAATATAGTTAAAAAAACTAATTATTTGTTAGACATTGCAGATAACATACCTCCATAAACACCATTCAATGATGCCATATTTTGAGATAAATTTTGCATTTGATCTTTTAGTTGTGATGCGTGTTCAGCAACTTCAGCATTTACTTCTGCTTGTCTACTTGTACTTTCTAATTGTACTTTGTACAAGTTATTCAATGTCTCTAATTGAGCTGCGGCCATAGATAATTGTTCATTATACTTATTTGATGACGCAATAGCATCTGCAGCTGGCGCGATGTTATCTGCAGCACCTTTAAAGCTCATTATGCTACTAGAAAGGTTTTTCATTAATTCAGCATCTAAACCTGCTTCAGCCATAAGATTATCTAATTTTTGAGACAACAACCCTTGCTCATCATTAGCTCCTGCATCAAGACTTAAAGAATCATAGGCTGATCCCGTAGCATCTCCACCAGCAAGCTCAGGGTAAACTTTAGTCCAATCCAAATCTTCTGGTATTGGTTCAAAAGCTGATAAAAAGAAAATTGCAGCCTCTGTTCCTAATCCAATCATGAGTAAAATTCCCCCAGTAAGAGGACCTATACTCATGTGCAATATTTTAAATAGTGCTCCTATAATTACTATTGCAGCCCCTATACTATATGCCATATGAAAAAACTTCTTCACTCCTTTTGATTGTGCCATAATTTTCTTGTTTTAATTGTTTTTCTTGTTATTATTCTTAATGTTTTTTAATTTTTATTTTTTGATATCTTGATCAGAACCCATATAATCTTGTACTGTTCTAAATCCTATGTATGAACGTGCCGAATCTTGATATTCATAAGCTCGAGAACTTACTTGTAGGTAGTATGCTACATCTTTCCAAGACCCTCCACGTACTATTTTACGTTTATTTTGATTATCTACTGTATTTGGATTAATTGAAGATACAAATTCGTAAGCTGCAGGATTGTATGCTGTATTTGTCCATTCTGCTACATTACCAGCCATGTTATAAAGTCCATAACCATTTGCTTCATATGATTTTGCCTCTATAGTATAGAGTGCTTTATCTGCTGCATAATCTCCACGATAAGGTTTGAAGTTTGCTAAGAAACAACCACTATCATTCATGGTATAGTTACCTCCCCAAGGATACGTACCTCCCATTAGACCTCCTCGAGCTGCATATTCCCACTCTGCCTCATTAGGTAAACGAAATGCATAAACAGATTGTCTTTTTTTATCTTTTTGAAAATCATTTTTAAATTTAGTTCTCCAATGACAGAAAGCTTTAGCTTGCTTCCAAGTAACACCTACAACAGGATAATCACTATATGCATCGTGCCAAAAATAATCTTGATGCATTGGGTCATTATACGAATATGCAAAATCTTTTACCCATACTGTTGTATCTGGATAAACCTCAACTGCTTCGCGTTTTACAAAGTTTTTACGGTCTCCTCCTGCACGTGCAGCGGCTTCAATATCTAAATAGGTATAAGCGTATTTTAGTTTTTTCACATCCATAACACGATCCCCAGTTATTGATAATTCTTGTGGCAAGTATAAAGAATCCATCACCTCAACATAATATTCGTCTGGATATTCTTCTGTATCCCAAAGAATATCTTCTTCAGATAACACTCTTTTCCCTCCTAATGAATCTAATGAATAATAGTTATCGTACATATACTTTTCATAGGCAGTTTGTTGATCAGGATCTACATCTTGAAAGCCATAAGCTCCTATTCCAGGTTCACTTTCCAAGCCCATATCTTCTACCAGTTGCGCTAAACGTGTTTTAATAATAGAGTCACGTACCCAGTTTACATACTGTCTATACTCACTGTTAGTAATCTCCGTTTCGTCCATATAAAATGAACGCACAGTAACTGTTTTTGGAGGCGTACTATTGTCTTTGGCAAAATCTTCATTTTGTTTTCCCATAACAAACGCTCCCCCAGGTATAAGTGCCATTCCCGGCGGTTTTTCTGGTTTCCATTTTTTACCACGAACACCTACCAAATCACCTTGGCTTTTTCCTCCACAACTGATTAGAAAACTAGTCACTAATACTAATAAAATTAACTTCTTCATGAAACCTATTTTTGTCTTTTTATTCTTCTTAAAAATCAAGGCGTAAACCTATTTAAATATTTTGATAAATGCAATTATTTTTTTAAAAACTTTTTTAAGGCTTTAAATTACATTTTTCTAATTATTAGAACGCGCTTAATCTCCTTTTATTATACATTCACTCTTTAAACGATTAATTCAATATTTTATTATATCATTTTTCGTATTGCTTTCCACCAACGATTTGGAAATTCACCTTTACTAGCCTGTTCGTAATCACGATATGAGCAAGGTAATAACGTTATCTTTTTGTATTTATTATGTGGAATTACCAATTCCATCCACCATCGTGCACTTTTATCACTTTTGTAAAATACAACATCCTGATTATCAAACATTATGGTGTATTTTTTAAATTGTTCTTTTTGCACAAAAGGATGTTCTTTTATACGGTTACTGAAGCCTTCTACAAAATACCACAGCATTTGAGCTAACAATTTAGCTGTTTGATTGCCTTTATCTAATACAGGATTATATTCAAATAAACCAACACTCGACAAACGACTACTTAAACCTGCATAGCGCATGATTGCGCAAGCTTCTTCTCCTGTAAAACCGTTTGGAACAGCATTAGCATTCCCTGTAGCATCATTATACCGTATGGCACTGATATCAATACTCAACATATCTGCATCACGCAAAATAGGCTCTACTAATTGCAAATCACTGCGTACTTCGCCTACACGATAGGCATCAAAATACAATTTGTACATCAAATCTATCTCTTCTTGCGCATTGTAATACGTTTGATAACCAATATTACTATAATTAAATAAGTTATTAGGCTGTTTCAATATGATATTCCCTAAATATGCTTGCGAATGCATGGGTTTTGCGGGGTCTCCTAAATCAAATTTAGGATCGAGTGCCACGATATTAACCAACTGTTCCAAACCTTCGTAAGCTTTAAACATAGCATAAGTCAAATCTTGACTTCCTCCCAAAAGCAATGGCGTAATTTGATTTTTTATCAATGTTTTAAGTAAGCCTTGCACTGCAAAATAAGTATCTTCAACCGTTTCGCCAGCTTTGATAGTTCCTAAATCTATTATATTAAGGTTCCAATTTCCTGGAAATAATTGATACAACTCTTCTCGGATAGCATCTCCTGCTTGCGCAGATGCTACATTATTTTGAGACAAACGCGATTCTTCTACATTAAATAATGCAATATCCACAT
>JALSVQ010000058.1 GCA_027073495.1 Flavobacteriaceae bacterium
GTTTCTCGAGGAAGATTGGTGCGGATGTTCCAATAATTTTTATAACCACCAGAACGGCGTATGGCTTTATTCACATTCCCAGGACCTGAATTGTAAGCAGCAAGAACCAAATCCCAATCGCCGTAGATTTTATAGAGCTGTGCCATATATTGGCAAGCCGCTTCCGTTGCTTTTACAGGGTCATAGCGGTCATCTACATAGGAGTTGACATCGAGATGGAAGTGTCTCCCTGTTTGAAACATAAACTGCCACAAGCCTGCTGCTCCAACAGGAGAACCAGCTTTGGGCTGCAATGCCGATTCTACAATAGCTAGATGTTTCATCTCTAAAGGGATGTTATATTTTGCTAATTTTTCTTCAAATAAAGGGTAATAATATTTAGACAAACCTATTAGTTTGGAAAAAGTAGTTTGTCTTGTACGGAGATAACGCTTAATGACTTGCTCCAATGAAGGATTGTAAGTTACATTAAAAGGTGTTTTAGCATCTAGTTTTGCCAATCGCCTTTTTAATAAATCTGTAGGTAAGCTCGCATCATCAAAAAACACTTCGCTGTGTACGGTTTCATAAATACTATCATATAATGGTGACTCATATAGTATTTCCATCCATTGTTTGTCTAATGAATCTGGATTGAAACGGGAGTTAGCAAGAGGTAAATTGTATTTTTTTTGAACAATAAAATTGGTTTTACTGCTGTCTTTTGCAGTTTGCGGTATTATTTTGGATTGTAATTGAACCGATTTTGTTTGTAAAAACAAAGTGTCTTTTGTACTAATAATAGTGTCTTGTCCATAATTAGAAGTGCTATAAAAGCTAAACAAAAGAAGTAATATGGTGTGTTTTTTTATCATAAATGAAAATAATCTAATAGCTGTTTTTGTATTTTTTTTGCTAAGGTCGCATTTTTTTTGAAAAAGACTGCATTTTTTAATGATAATATGTATATTTGCAATCCGAAAACAGAAATGCGGGCGTGGTGGAATTGGTAGACACGCTAGATTTAGGATCTAGTGCTTCACGGCGTGAGAGTTCGAGTCTCTCCGCCCGCACTTAATAACAAAAACTGAAGTTTATACTTCGGTTTTTTTTGTATAAAAAAGATTTTTTTTGATTTAATGAATGTATAAAATCTTTAGAACGGACTAATTTTGAAAACTCTTTTTATATAGAAATACAGTAAGGTTTAAGTATTGCTAGAAAAATCAAACACATATTTTTATAGTCGTCCAAATATTTTTAATACCTTTGTATTTAGAATGATTCTAAATAATAGATATGTTTGATATTGCAAAAATCCGTAGTGATTTCCCTATTCTTTCTCGAAAAGTCAATGCTAAACCTTTGGTTTATTTTGATAATGCTGCTACAACACAAAAACCTCAATTGGTACTCGATGCGATAGCTTCTTACTACAGTTTGACCAATGCGAATATCCACCGTGGCGTGCATACGTTGAGCCAAGAAGCTACTGATGCTTATGAGCAAGCACGTATTAAAATTCAAAAACATATCAATGCTAAAAATACTTATGAAGTCCTGTTTACACGCGGGACAACAGAAAGCATTAATTTGGTGGCCAATGGTTTTTCACAGTTGCTACAAGCAGGTGATGAGGTGCTTATTTCGTATTTGGAACATCATTCAAATATTGTCCCTTGGCAATTGGCTTGCCAGCGCAGTGCTGCTAAACTTCAAGTGATTCCGATGCTTGAAGATGGAAGTTTGGATATGCAGGCTTTTGAAAAATTATTATCAAACAAAACCAAGATTGTAGCTGTAAATCATGTTTCTA
>JALSVQ010000059.1 GCA_027073495.1 Flavobacteriaceae bacterium
TTCGTTTCGCTGTGCTTCAACATCAGTAAGATTAGTTATTTTTTCTAAATATTGTTTTATTTTTTTGCTTGCAGGCATCCAAATTTCGTGTGCTTTGGGCTTTTTTAATAAACTCATTTTTACTTTGCCTAACTCTTTTAATGTTTGTTTTGATAATTCGCTCACTTTTGATGCATCGGTTTGTACAAAAGCATCTTTTATTTTTATATAATCATTAATAACAAGATTTAACTGCTTTTTAAATTCGGGATTTACTGCAATACGTTCAACAGTGTTTTCTTTAGTTTCACCTTCTTTACTATCATCTTCATTAGACGCATTCATCATACTTCTTTTACCTAATAATTGCGCTGTTGCATCTACGGTAAACGTACCATTAACCACTACTTCATCATTGGTATTTAAGCCTGAAATTATCTCGTAATTTTTGCCATTTTCTTGTCCTAAAGTTACTTCGCGTATTTCAAAAACAGGTTCGTCTGCAACTGTTTTTACGTAAACAACCGAGCGTTTTCCTGTCCATAACACAGCTGTTTTAGGAATAGCTATTGATGAAGTTGTCGTTTGATTTTTATTAGCTGAATTAACAGTTGCATTTACTAGCATTCCTGGCTTAAACAAACCTTTTAAATTTTTTAAAGTTACACGAGCTGTTGTTGTACGTGTTTTTGTGTTTAATATTGGGTCGATAAAATCTATTTTTCCTTTAAACGCTTTATCAGGAAAAGCATTGAGTTTTAGAACAACTTGCATTCCTTTTTTAATAGCAGCAATGTCTTTTTCGTAAACATCTAAACTAGCCCAAACTGATGCTAAATTTGAAACTTTAAAAAGTGGCGTTCCTTCTTTGATATGATTGCCTTCTTCAACTAGAATAGTGGTAATATATCCAGAAACATTGGCGTACATTTTAAAATTAGTGATTACTTTTTTATCACGTTCTATTTGATTGATTTGATTTTCAGAAATTTTCCAATTTTTAAGTTTATTTCTCACCGCTTTATACAATTCTGGTTGCTCATTTTTTATTTCTAAAGCTTGGATAAATTCATTTTGTGCAGTAACCAATTCTGGTGAATATAAACTTGCTAACAAACTGCCTTTTTTAACAAATTCGCCTTCACTTTTATAGTATAATTTTTCAATTCTACCACCAAAATGAGCGGTTTGAATAGCAGATTGCTTATCGTTTTCTACTATTTTTCCTGATAGTTTTAAGCCTTTATCCAAACGCGTATTTGTGCTTGTTTCTCCCAGTTTAATGGTTTGAATATTTGCCAATGCCATCGCATTTTTAGTCATTTTAAAGCTATTGACAGATAAACTATCATCGGTAGCTGTTTTCGGAATTAAATCCATACCGCATTTAGGACATTTTCCCGGTTCAGGCATATCAATTTCTGGATGCATTGAGCACGTCCAATGCTCAGCTACCGTTTCATTTTTATGACTAGCTGTTTTAGCATCTTTAAAAATAAATTTACCAATGGTTAAACCTATGATTAAGGATATAACTACGATTATTAGTTGTTTTGTTTTCATATTATTATTGTTTTAAGCCATCTAAAGGCAAAGATTTCTATCCGTTACTATTACTATTTTACACTTTTCATTTATCATTTATCATTTATCACTTTTCATTTATCACTAAATAATCCACCTTCGCCTTTGCGATATATGCTTTTTTAATTGCTTCTATTTCCATTAACTGAAAACGTATTTTTTGTAATTGCAAACGTAATATTTTATCATAATTTAAAATTCCTGTTTCGTAAGCTTTTAAATCTACGTTGATAGCACGTTGTATTTCCGCTTTGTTTTTCTGTGCAGCAACAACGGTCAAAATAGCATTATCGATGTCTAATTTTGCTTGTTCTAAAGCCATTTGCAACTGTGTTTTCTTGGCTTGTAATTCATCTTCTAATAAGGATTCTTTTATTTTTACTTGATTAAACTGCGATTGATACTTCTTTTTATTAAAAATTGGAATAGCCAACGAAATCTTTGGCATTACAATATCTTTTCCATTTTGAATAGGATTGCTATCATTGCGTTTATCAACCACAATATAATCTAAACCAACAGCTATTTTTGGCTTTGTACTCTTTTTGATAACCTTATTTTCAGCTTTATAAACTGCTTTTTTACTTTCAAATTGCAGTAATGATGGATGTTTATTGATACTTGTTTGTCCTACCAAAATATCTAAGACGCTTAAACTATCAGGAATGTTTAATCCTGCTTTGGTATCACGCTCTAATAAGCGATTAAAATTTGCATTTAAGGTTTCCAAACTATTCAAATTTTGAAATATCTTGCTATGTAATTCATTTTTTTGAACACGAATACGTAATACATCGCTCATTGTAGCACGGTTATTTTCTAAAGCACCTAAAGCCATTCGTTCGTATGTTTTTAAGATGAGTTTGTTCTCTTTTAACACATCCGTTATCGCTTCTTGCTGATAAATTTGATAATAAGCTTGTTTTACTTGAAATGTGATATCTTTTTCAGATAAAACAACATCGTATTGTTTTAAATTGGCTTTTGCATTGACTAATTCGCGTTTTGCATCCAATTCGCCAAACCAAGGTAACTCTTGACTTGCCCCAACTTTAAACAATTGCGAACCAACACGAGTTTCTGGCGTTAAGGCAAAAACTCCTGTGCTAAATGTAGTATTTTCATACGATGCCACTTCATCTGCTTTTTCTTTCTCCAAATTAACTAAAGCGTTTTGTACTTTAATTTTGGAATTGTTTTGTTTTGCTATTTCAATGTACTTTTCAAGAGACTGCCCAATTGAATTTACACCTAAAAACAAACTTATTATTACTATTATTTTTTTCATAATTTATATTTTAGTTTTTGAAGTTCTTAAAGTTGAACTTACTCTCCACTTTTCATATCAACTGTCATTTCGAACGAATGTGATAAATCTCATAATTGAATAAAGATTTATAAGATTTCTCGGCGTTCGTTTCTCACTTTGTCGAAATGACAGTAACTTTTAACTTTCTACTTTCCACTTTCTACTTTTATTTCCTTACTCCAACTATACAAAACAGGCACTACAAACAGCGTTATCAATGCTACGAGCATTCCTCCAAAACTTGGAATTGCCATTGGTATCATTATATCGCTTCCGCGACCAGTACTTGTTAAAACAGGTAGTAAAGCTAAAATAGTCGTTGCTGTAGTCATCAAACAAGGTCTTATCCGTTTTTGACCAGCTTCAATGACGGCTTTACGAATTTCTTGCTTTGTTTTGGGTGTGTTTTTTTCGAATATTTGCGTTAAATACGTTGCCATTACCACACCATCATCGGTTGCAATACCAAATAAAGCGATAAATCCTACCCAAACAGCAACACTTAAATTAATCGTTTTTATCTGGAAAAGTTCTCGTAAGTTTAATCCGAAAATATCAAAATTTAAAAACCAATCTTGTCCGTATAAACCAATCATAATAAAACCACCTGCGAAGGCAACCAAAATTCCTGAAAACACCATTAAAGTGGTAGCAACCGATTTAAACTGAAAATACAAAATCAAAAAGATAATCAGCAATGCTAAAGGCACAACGATTGATAAGGTTTTTTCTGCTCGTAGCTGATTTTCATACGTTCCTGTAAATTGATAGGTTATTCCTTTGGGAACGATTAATTCGCCTCGTTTAACAGAACCATCAATAGCTTTTTGAGCACGTTCTACTACGCTAACCTCGGCTTCATTTTGCTCTTTATCGAATAATACATAACCAATTAAAAAAGTATCTTCACTTTTTATCATTTGTGGTCCTTGCTCGTATTTTATAGTAACGATTTCGCTTAAAGGAATTGGTGTTCCGTTAGGGATTGGTACTAAAATATTTTTAAGATCTTCTGGAGATGTACGCAATTCACGTGGATAACGCACACGTACTGCATAACGTTCACGACCTTCAACGGTTTGTGTTAATGCTTTTCCACCAATAGTCACTTCTAATACATCTTGAACGGCTGCAATGGTTAAACCATAACGTGCTATTTTTTTTCGATCTATATCTAATAATAAATACGGTTTTCCCACAATTCTATCGGCAAAAACAGCTTCTTTTTTAACCCCTTTTACTTGTTTTAAAATATGTTCTAATTTCTTACCAAAAGCTTCTATTTTTCGTAAATCTTGCCCTTTTACTTTTATTCCCATTGGTGCACGCATTCCAGTTTGCAGCATTACCAAACGCGTTTCAATCGGTTGTAATTTAGGAGCAGAAGTAACACCATGGATTTTAGTTACACGTACAATTTCGTTCCAAATATCATCAGGTGATTTTATTTTTTTACGCCAATTTCGGTAATACGTTCCGTTTTCATCGATAATTAATTCCGATACATCGATTTTTGTCCCGCTTGAAATAGCTTTACCCGATTTTGTAATAAAAAGTCCATCATCATTTACTTTAAATTTTAAGCGTTTTCCATCTTTATCCATTTTATATTCCGGATAATAATTAATGATGTTTTCGTACATTGAAAGCGGTGCAGGATCAAGGGCAGAAGCTACACGTCCTGCTTTTCCAACTACGGTTTTTACTTCTGGAATGGTAGAAACTGCAATATCTAACTGTTGTAAAACACGCTTGTTTTCTACAACTCCTGCGTGTGGTAATGATGTTGGCATTAATAAGAACGAGCCTTCATTTAGCGATGGCATAAATTCTTTTCCAATAGTACGCCAAACATTAAAACCTAAGAAAATAATTAATATAGGAAGCATTAAAAATAAGATTTTATTATCTAATGCCCAAGTCAAAATACGCACATAAAATTTCTGGAAGACATAGAAGAAACCAAGTAATCCAAAAGAAACGATACTCACAAAGATAAAGTTAGAAAATAAATTATAATCTACGCCTAATGGACGCCAATATTCCGTTAATAAAAAAGTAATAGCTATGGCAGTAAGTAGTACATTTATCCAATTTGCTTGATTATCATTAAGCTGTTTTCTTAATTTTAATAAATTAGAAATGGCAAAACCAATAACAACTAAAGCTAAATAATATCCTGAAATCACGCCGTAAATTCCCAATAAAATTAAAGCGAAATTAACAATAGTGCTGATTTGTTTTTTAGGCGATTTCCAAGCGAAAATCCAAGCAGCAAATGGCGGAATTAAAAACAAAGCAACAATCACCGAAGCCGTTAAAGCCATTGTTTTAGTAGCTGCCAACGGTCTAAAAAGTTTTCCTTCCGAACCAATCATTGTAAATACAGGAATAAAACTAACAATAGTGGTTGCTACTGCGGTAATAATGGCTCCGGAAACTTCTTTTGTGGCGTTGTAAACGATGGCATTTATGGATAAACTAGAATTAGATTTCTCGTCACTCGTTCCTCGTTCTGTCGAAATGACATTTTCCTCCAATTTTTCATTATTCATTTTTAATTTTTCATTCTCTTCGTCAAGATGTCGAATAATATTTTCAGTTAAAATAACGCCTACATCGACCATTGTACCAATGGCAATGGCAATTCCCGATAATGCCACAATATTAGCATCAACACCAAAGAATTTCATCCCTACAAAAACCATTAACACAGCAACGGGTAATAAACCAGAAATCAAAGCCGAAACACGGAGGTTAAAGACCATCATTACAATAACCAAAATAGTAATTAAAATTTCTAAAGTCAGCGCTTCATCAAGCGTATGTAAAGTTTCTTTAATTAGAATAGAACGATCGTAAAAAGGAACAACCGTAAGTTGTGAAACACGTCCATCTTTAAGTGTTTTTGTAGGTAATCCTTTGCTGATTTGTGCTATTTGTTTTTTTACGTTTTTAATGACTTTCATCGGATTGGCTCCATAACGAGCAACAACAACACCACCAACAACTTCAGCTCCTTCTTTGTCTAAAATTCCTCTACGTTGTGCAGGACCAAGCATTACTTTAGCAACATCTTTAACCAGAATTGGAGTTAGATTTTTAGAAACTACAACAGCTTCTTCTAAATCTTTAATGGATTTGATGTAACCCAAACCACGAACCAAATATTCCGCTTGATTGATTTCAATAGTTTTTGCACCAATATCTTTATTCGATTTACGAACAGCATTGACTACTTGTTGTAAGGTAATATGGTATTCTTTTAATAAATCAGGATTGATATCAACTTGGTATTCTTTCACAAAACCACCAATACTGGAAACTTCGGAAACACCACTTGCCGAAGACAAAGCATATTTTACGTAGTAATCTTGAATGGAACGCAATTCGTGCAAATCCCAACCACCGGTTACGTTTCCGTTTTCATCACGACCTTCGAGTGTGTACCAAAATACTTGTCCTAATCCAGTAGCATCAGGACCCAAACTTGGCTGAATACCTTCGGGAAGTAAT